>JALVJP010000031.1:0-12677 GCA_027028225.1 Candidatus Parcubacteria bacterium | reverse complement strand
ACTTTACCCTCATTAAGAAATTTTTTGAGATAGCGATGAACAAGCTGACGACTTACCCCAAGTTCATCAGAGAGTTCTGACACCCTCCACTTTTTCTTTGAGAGAAGTTTTTCTATTTTATCTATACTTGTCATGATGTTTACAGTTTACAGTAAACTGTAAACTAACACAAGATGGGGGCGAAGTGAGGATTCCATCCTCACTTCGCTGTCATTTTACATCCCTTCCTCATCTGCCATTCCCGCTTCTCTTCTCCTTGTCATTCCCGCTTCTCTTCTCCTTGTCATTCCCGCGAAAGCGGGAATCTAGAGAGTAAGCACATTGTCTGTTCTCGTGAGGTAAGTGGTGACACTTCTGGACCCCGCACCATTCACACAAAACCTGTGTGAGTGGCAGGTCAAGTGCGGAGTGACAAGAAAAATACAAAGCATTTTTCTTGTGAAGCAGGGGCGAGAGCTTTGCTCTCGCCCCTGCTTCCATTCCGAAACAAGCCGAAATCCATAGAACCTTTTTACAAAGCGGAGCGGATAATCTTATCCGCTCCGCTTGCCCCCTTCTCATAAAAACAAAAAACCACGTGAGCGGTTTTTTGTGTGCATTAGTGAGAATACACTGAAATTTAATCAGATGAGCAATTACGCAACTGTAATTCCATCGATACTTTCAACATCAACACTAAGGTCTTCTGTTGAAACTGATGTGTAAGGAATGATTACATCATATTCTGCAGTTTCACCATCATCTAATGTTGATGCATCAGTAGTTGTTCCTGCATCATATACATGATAATTAGAACTTGAATAATCAATTCCTCCTACACCATGTACATCGAATGTCCAATCAGCAGGATCAACAGAAATTTGAGCTCCTGTATCGTTTGATACAGTTACTGTAAATTCAACTGTTCCCGCATTATCAATTGACCCTTCGTATTTTACAAGGTCTGTTACATCAGCGGTAAGATTTCCAGCTGTTGCAGTAAATACTGGTGCGTATGAAGAAGTATCAGCTGTTAATGGACCAAAGTCTTCATTATCATCGCTCTCTCCTTCAACCTTAATAGATGTAACCTTTACTTGAGCCCCAAGCATAGCGTCAGTTGATTCAACTTCCTTGAAGTCTGCCTTAACTGCAAATTCATACTTTGTGTCTTTATTAACCGCATAGTCATCAAGATCGAAAGTATAGGTAACAGGAACAGCAGTACCACCATGAGCAACAGCAGTATCAACATCTGTATCATCAATCTTTTCTCCATCAATGTAGAAGTAAAGTTTACTGATGAGATCATCTGCATTGAAATCATCTGTAGTATTTACATTCGTAATTTCAAGAGTTACTTCTCCCCTCTTGAGAACTCCATCTTGTGTATCTGCTGTCTCTGCTTCAACCACAACAAGTTTTTCCTTAGAAATTGAACTTGAAAGGTCGAGAGCAGCATTATCATCTGGTGATGAGTTATCCTCTTTGAAAGTCATATCAAAAGCTCCAACAGGTGTTACAGAAACTTTCTTTGTTGAAGTAGCAGAAACGAGATCAACAATTCCCGCACCATCAACATATCGTGCTTCAACACCTGTAAGTGCAATGTCAAGTGAGAGATCATCAGTATCGTCAAGATCATCGATGTCAAGAATTACATCAAAGGTAACCTTTTCGTCTGACTTCACAACAGTGTTAAATCCTGAAAGTCGGATTTCCCCTGTTTTGTCTGAATTATCAAGATTTCTCCAGTCATCATCGTCAGTTGTTACTTTAGAAGCAACTTCTTCTCCGTTCACTTCAAGAGTTACCTTTTTGATAATGTCATAGAGATCTTCTTCTCCTCCAGTTTTAGGGGTGATTTCAAATGAAAGATCCATTCGTTCGATAGCAGCATCACCACCATCTTCGTCAGCTTCAATCTCTACTGAGAAAGCTTTTTGTCCGTCTTTGTCAGCATCAAGGTCGTCTCCTGAATCAATATCTGAAACAGAAAGGTCTGCTTCTTCTGTTGAGGTAACTGTTGAAGTTGACGCTCCTGGTGCAGCTGTACAGTTACTTGCAACTGTCATTCCATTTGGACAGAGAGCTTCGTCTGATGAAGATCCTGCTGGAGCGGTTGTACA
Organism: Candidatus Parcubacteria bacterium; assembly: GCA_027028225.1. Taxonomy (GTDB): domain Bacteria; phylum Patescibacteriota; class Minisyncoccia; order Phycocordibacterales; family UBA1006; genus UBA1006. The sequence continues at coordinate 10,569 of JALVJP010000031.1, read as the reverse complement.
ATTGCTTGCAATTGTCATTCCGTTAGGACAGAGAGCTTCGTCTGAAGATCCTGTTGTAGTTGTGGTTGTAGTTGTAGAACCATTACATGCTGTTTCAAGAGCAGCTCCTGTCATTGGCCCTACAATCCCATCAGGTGTGAGTGAGTGGTCTGTTTGGAATGCCTTAACTCCTGCGTATGTCATGTTTCCGAACATTCCATCAGCATATCCAACATGGTAGCTGATTGAGTTAAGACAATTTTGCAACTCTGTTACTTCTGACCCATTCATTCCGTAACGGAGTGTGTAGTCATAAGTGAATGTTGCAGCAGCTGCGAAGCTAGCAGCAAATGCTGCAGCGGTAACAACTGTTGTCATTACTAATTTTTTCATAATGTCTTTTCTATCTGTTTGATTTACTAAATTTGTAAATAAATTTTTATAAAAATTTATTTATTCCCCTTTTGATGAGAAACAAAACGAATAATAACTCATAATCCTTTTCATCGATATAAGGGGTATAAATAATTCGTGCATCGGTCGGTTTCGACGTGACCTCAAGCGCACACGGTCCTCTCGTGCGCTTCAAGAGAACCGCCCACTCACGGGTTCATCGACACAAACCCTGCGCATTGCGCGCGGTGAGTGGAATACTCGACTCGTAAGAGCCGAGGTAGTTATTGCTAACTACGAAATGCAGTGTAACACTTCTTTGAGAAGTGACAAGACTGCTCGTAGAAAGCAACTTGCGGATGCACGCGAGGTGCGCGACTGCAATTCCACCGCATTTGCAGTTCATCTATTATAACGAGAGAAAGCAGAAAGTCTTACAGAGAAAAGTGAAATGCAATGATTTTTGGGTTTTTGTCAAATTTGTGTGGTTCATGAATGTAAAGCGGTTTGCCTGCGAAAGTGGTTCGTTTACTGGGGTGACACCACTTTTGCTCTTTTGTGTCAGATAATTCGTGAAAGTAAATGCGCACTCACTTTGAGTTATGCACTGAAATAAGTTGCAAAAGTGGTGTCACCGACAAAAAATGTATTGTGTCTTTTTTATGAGGGTGACGGAATGAATACAGGGAGTAATAAATAAGATGTCCTTTATAAGGAAAATGGGCGGGGCGTAGTAAACTACGCCCCGCCCATTTTTTAATATGTCCTTTTCTCCTCTATATATGTATTTAATCTACAACTCTATACTTCGCCCATCTTCGTTCCCCTTCTTTTTCAACAAGGCCTTGGGAAATGAGCTCACGAAGATCTCTCTGGATTGTTTTCTGTCCCGCTCCATCAAACAGAGCTGCAATCTCAGGGAGCGAACAAGATTCTTTTTTTCGAAGATGAACAAGAATTGCTTTCTTTCGCTCTTCTTTTTTGAGAGTATCTTTGCGTACTGAACGAATTTTATTTGCTTTCTTACTGCTACCGCTATTATCCTTTGTAATTTTATTTGATGTCTCACTCTTACGATGTTTCTTTATCGAAGAGGTGGATATATCTCGCTCTGTGTTCCGCTCCGTATCAACCTCTTTCTGTTCTTCTTGGTGAGAGAAAAAAGATGACAAATCAATCGGAGAGAGAAGCGTTGATTCTTCTCCCATCTTATCTTTTGTATTGGTAGATAACTCCCCTAATAGAGCGTTGAATTGTGTGAGTTCTCTTTGAAATAGATTTCGCTGTAAATCTGTAAGCCACCCTTCTTCAAAAAGAAGCTTAAGAGAGAGTTGAATCTCATCGAGAGTAAATGTAATTTTACGAAAAAGAATGTCTTTTACATCCCCACCACTCGCACGAAAAAAGGTATAAGTATATTCAGATATACCCATTGCATTCTTCTTTAACGAAGAAGCAAGTTCTCTATCGTCTATATTACGTGCAATGAAATAAAGCGCGCGAACGATTTTGTGAAGATTCGTAGTAGAGGAAGGTAGAGTAAGTGTCCTTTTATCTTTTCCACTAACAACGACAATGTCTTTTACTTGTGTATTCTTCTCGCTCATATGTCTCTTATATTAAGTGAGATATAGTGTAATAGAAGATATAGGAAAGTCAAGATGTCTTTTATAGTTAAAAAGTAAGTAGTTTGTTTTTTCGCAGGAATGCCTCTCACACAAAAAGATAATTGTGCAAGGTGTTAGAAAGCGAGGCGAGGGTTTCACCCTCGCCTCGCTTGTCATTCCGCACTCTTTTCTCACATGTCATTCCCGCTTCTCTTCTCCTTGTCATTCATGTTTCTCACCTCTCTGTCATTCCCGTGAAAACGGGAATCCAGAGAATAAGCACATTGTTTAGCTACTCACACGAAGTGGTAATACTCCTAGATTCTGAATCAAGTTCAGAATGATAAGCACAAAGTGCTTTGTCTAAATATGGAAACAAAAAACAAACTCATTTGAGTTTGTTTTTTATATTACTAAGAAATACTCACTCTCTACCTATTTATTACACGGTACAATTTACACCATCCGGAGCACAACTTCCATTTCCACAACAATGTGTTCCTACTCCACACGCATCCTCAATATAGAGATTACAATTATGTCCACATCTTACTTCATACACTCCCGTTGTTGTGAGAGTAGTATTGTTGTCGTAGGTTATACGATATTTATGTCCAGACCATAGATGATCCACATGCTCTTGGTTTCCATGTAACACATAATCAACAGAACCTCCACCACTATGAAGAGAATCATTTTCCTCCCAAATTCCAGTAAAACATTTCAATGTTATTCCTGTACTACAACTTTCTGTCTCCTGTGGTCGTGTATTCGCATCACAATTTGAATCCGCAACAGGAGTTCCGTTTTGATCTTCACACCAGACATCGCGCGTTCTTACTGTATCACCAGGAGACCAAGAACAAGCACTATTATAACTTTCACACTCACTCTCGCTCGTTCCATTTTTAATTGAACAATCAGCATTTACCCAATGACAAGCTCCGTACGCACCAGGTAACAGACATCCATTACCATCACGACCATTATTTTCAGCAGCAGCGTAAGCGCGTTTTACGAATGGAGAAAGTAATCTCAATGTAATACTACCACTCACATGGAAATTACAGTTACCTGATTCTAAACCTGAACAATATGTTCTTCTTTCAACACATTGACAATCATGATTGTAACAAACATAATCATAATAATAACGATATCCACTTCCTGCACAATGTCCTGAAAGAGTTCCCTGACACATACCAGTAGATTCACAATTTCCCCAATCTCCTGTCTCCCAATGGTAAGTCGCATCAGCGACACATGATCCATTGTCTTCATGATATCCAGTATCACAGGTGTATTCACATTTATCTGCTCCACAGTTTTCTACTGCATGCCATGTTCCATTTTGTGTGAGATTTTGATCATCCCCAGAACACATTTGTCCATTTGTAATAGAACCTGAACAAGTATATGTCGCTGTTGTTCCGCAATCTGTGGTAAGCATTCCTTGTGAATCCGCACATACCGGGCGGAGACGATTTGGATCACTCGGTGCAAAATCTCCATTTGTCCCTTTCAACGCAAGAGAAGAAATGAGCATCGAATCATTTCCGTCACTAAACTGCTCTTCAATAAAATCTGCATGAGCAAGTCGTGAGGATGAAGAACTATTTAAGGTAAAAGGTTCAACCACAACGCCCCCGCTTGAAGCACTTCCATTTGCGACTGTAACCATCTGTTGACTGTTATTATCGAGTGCAGAAAGGAGATTGAAAAATCCATACCCTAAGCCATCACTCTTTGTAACTTCAAGACATGTTTCTTTTTCCGCTCCCTCCTTGTGAGAAATACATCGATTACGGTATGTGCTATTTCCTAAAAGGAATGAGTGTGTTCCTCCCCCAAAGTCTTTAAGGATGAGCGAACCTATCTTTGTCGGGAGAGAATTATCAGAAGAAAGAAACGGTTTTAGGGAAATGTGATGATAAAACCTTCCTGATAGACCTAAGATATTTCCATTCGTAGCAGATCCAACCTGGACTCCAACAAGCAAAACGAGAGTTGCCACAAAGGAAATGAGAAAATGCGTAATTTGTTGTTTCATCTTTGGTTTCATATGTATCTATATAAACAATGATAATCGTAAAGAGTATATCATAGGTTAGCGAAAATATGCAAGTTAAGTTTTTTAAAAATGTTTCAAAAGGTATATTACGGATGAATATTTTGAATAGCGGTGGTGCTGAAATCACTACTTCTCCTTTGCTGGGTCCCCAATCGAAGTCGGTGGTGACAAAGTGGTTTGCTTACGGAAGTAGTAATGTTCCTGGATTCCCTCTGGAGCCTGTGCCCGCGTAGGCGGGTACGGGAATGACAGCGGGGTGGCGTAAAATTACGCTCGCCCCGCTTTAGACAAAGCACTTTGTGCTTTGTCATTCCCAAACCACCACCTCGTCATTCCCAACTTGATTGGGAATCCAGAAGTAACACCACTTCGTGTGAGTAAACAAACAATGTACTTATTCTCTGGATTCCCGCTGGAGCCTGTGCTCGCGTAGGCGGGTACGGGAATGACAGGGAGAAGAAAGCGCGCGGGTTTTTTAGATCCCGGATCGAGTCCGGAATGACCCCTCACACAAAAGATGATTGTGTGAGGGGTTGCTGGGGTGACACCGCTTTTGCTCTTTCATTCTAAGTGGTTAGTGAAAGTAAATGCGTACTCGTCTTGAGTTATGCACTGGAACAAGTTGCAAAAGTGGTGTCACCGACAAAAGAAACTGCAAAGCAGTTTCTTTTGAGAGGCGGGCGAGTGCATACGCACTCGCCCGCCTTTCTGGATTCTGAATCAAATTAAGGATAACAAAGTACTTTTTCAAAACAAAAAGAGCGGAATACCACTCTTTTATCTTTATTCTTCCTCTACAAGAACTTCTTCATTACTTTCTAAATCACCACCTTCGATGTCATCTTGTAAATTCTCAAGGGGAACAAATCCGTCATCTTCTCCCTCCTCAAATTCTGGTTCTACCTCATTACTCCCTGAGATATCAATCTTCCAACCGGTAAGTTTTGCTGCGAGGCGTGCATTCTGTCCACCCTTTCCAATTGCGAGGGAAAGTTGATCTTCTGGGACAATAGCTTTCGCCTCTTTTGCTTCAATATCCCCCTCAATATCAAGAACTTGTGCGGGGGCAAGCGAATTTGCGACAAAGATGAGTGGGTCATCTGACCAAAGAATAATATCAATTTTTTCGTTTCCAAGACTAGCAGTTACCGCATTGATTCTTGATCCTCGTTGTCCCACACAGGCTCCAATTGCATCCACATCAGGATCATTACTGTATACTGCGATTTTTGTTCTATCCCCTGCCTCTCGTGCAATAGATTTAATTTCTACCACACCAGTTGCGACTTCTGGGGATTCCATCTTGAAAAGTTCACGAATAATTTCTGGGTGCTTGCGGGAAAGGTTGAGAAGCACTCCACGAGGACCCATCTCCGCAGAGAGAAGATACACTTTAATAGGGTCTCCTGGACGATACCATTCTCCTCGTGCTTGCTCCTCTTTTTCAATAACACCGATTGTGCGCGGAGCGAGCTCCACAAAAATTCTTCCTCCTACAATTTTTTGCACCGTTCCAGGAAGGATTGTTCCCACAAGTTTCTGGTAGCGTTGAAATTTTGATTCTTTCTCTGCTTCACGAATCTTTTGAATAATCACCTGTTTCGCAGTTTGTGCGGCTACTCGACGAAATTCTGAATTCTCCTCATTGAGAGGATTATCGAGAGGAAAGATAATCTCATCTCCCGGCTTCACCCCTTTCCTGATTTTCTTTGCATCTTCAACATAGAGATGTCGTTCTTCGTTAAAGCGAACACGCTCGTCATCTTCATCTGTATTCTTCTCTTCGACTTCTCCTTCCTCAAGCGGAGGGCGAACCATTGTATCGTCAACGACTGTTTTTACTTGGTAAAATTCGAGGTCGCCTGTTTCTGGGTTGAAATGAGAGCGAATAACCTGTCCTTTTGAGCCATAATCTTTTTTATATGCAGCAGCGAGCGCCTGTTCAATTGCAGAGATAAGAATATCGCGTGAAATTCCCTTCTCTTTCTCAATTTGTTCTAATGTTTCTTGTAATGTTTTTAAATCAAACATATGCGTTTTTCATTTTATTGATTAAGTTGTGAGTAATTAAGAGAAAAAAGCGAAAATGCCTTTTCCAGAAGGGAGTATAACAGAAAAAAGTGAATTAAAAAGAAAAAGCAGTGAAAACTACTTTTCCTCTAACTAGTTAAACGCTCCCGGTTCATGAATAATTTGGAAATACTTCTGTATTTTTATAATCGCATCAAGTGTTTCGCGAATAAGTTTACTATATTGACTGAGTGCAGACACAACAATAATTCCATCGTCCTCATTATCAATATTTGCAAGTGCGGTTTTCAACTTCATAACCGCATTCATAAGTTGAAGATGCTTCTGCACAATGAGACCAGGAACACTCACTTTTTCAAGTTCGTGGAGGTAATCATCATAACGCATAACCACATTTTTAATTTTAACACGATATTTTTGAGATTTACCCACCGCATCAGAGAGTAGTTTAAAATCACTAAACTTGACCGGATACTCTTTGAATATCTTTTTCATACTTTTTTCATACGCAAAATCATTGTCTTTATTATCTTCAACTATTGTTAGTGAATCACGTGTATAGAGTTTCTCTCCAAAATTAAGATTTTCAATATAATCTTTGATATTTTCTGTAACCTTCTCTTTAGTATCCTTATCAATAGATTTTCCTCCGTTCGCCTCTCTCAAGAGGTAGAGTGCAGTATACACTCCTCTTCCAAAACGATCGGAGAGTGTGAGATTTTCTCCACCTTCTTGCGAATTTAGTTCAACTTCTTGTTCTAATTTTCTCACATATTCAAGATCTGAAATACCATCATTATCTGTGTCTCTACTATGTGGATTAAGTCCAAGTAATTCTTCTTTCCAATCGTAGACCCCATCATTATCACTATCAATAAGACGAGGATCTTTATTCTTTTCAGAAAGATAACGAACATTAATAAAATTTTCATCAATCTTTTTTTCTCCAGATTGAGTTTTATTATAGAAAAACACAATTCCTAATATGAATACGAAAACAACAAGAATAGTGATAAAAAATTTCTTATAGGACAGAACCTTTCGTAAAAAACTTCGTAAATTCATACAGTAGGTAGTGTAACGAGTTTTCATAAAAAAAACAAGAGTTTTACCTCTTGTTATTTTCTTCTCCACAACAGGAGAAGTCGAGTAGTGAGATAGCAAACAAAGACCAAAATATCCCACTTATGAATAGGCGAATAATTATTTCCCCTACTCCACATTCTTCTAAATTCCAAGGAAAGGACAGTATTCCTATCATTGAAAAAAAGGTAAGAAGAATAAGTCTCTTCTTGAAGAATTTCATATTTGATCTTCTTCAGAAGAGAAAAAAGTTGCAAGTATCCCCATTGCACTCATAATAGAGATACCGCTTCCTAATGAACGAGCAATAATCTCGTCCATTTTGTGTATTTCCCCGTTAGGGTAAATACGATATCCTATTCCTATAAGGAATAGGATAACAAGCCCTTTCAAGAAGGGCTTAATTTTTCTTTTTTTCATTTTTTAATATTCGGTGCTATTTAACCGTAAATAAATTATCTGTCAATTTTTCGAAGAAAACATATCCACTGAGAAAGGGTAATATCTTCTGCGCGTGCGTTCTGTGAGATTCCACATTTTTGGAATGCGTCTATGAGCACCCTTTCATTATGGTGAGGGCGGAGGAGTTTCATCGCTTGTTTCCGTTTCTGTGAAAATGCGTGATGAATGAGAGTAAAGAATGCTTCTTCTTCCTCTTTTGTGCGAGAAACTTTTCCAATATCCCCAATTTCAATAATCGCAGAATCTACTTTTGGAGTCGGACTGAAAAAGCGTTTTGGAACTTTCTCGACGAAACGAGGTTTTCCAAAAAACTTCACAGAGAGGGAGAGGAGGCTCTCCTTTCTATCAGAAGCAACAATGCGTTTCGCAACCTCTTTTTGGATAAGGAGAATCATTGTGCTTGGTTTTTTCTCTGTTGTGAGAAAACTGCGGATAATCATATTTGTGATGTAGTAAGGAATGTTCGCTACAAGACTATACCCTGTGTCCGGAAAAAGTTTCTGTGTATTAATTGAGCGTACATCACCATGAATTAAGTTAAGTTGTTTCTGTGCAATCGCATCTGCGCACTTCTCGTGGAGATATTCAACCATTCGTTCGTCAAGCTCTACCGCGGTTACAGTAATGCCTGCTTCAATAAGTTTACAAGTAAGCGCACCCTTTCCTGGACCTATTTCGAGAATATACTTATTCTCTGCTTCCTGTGCGAGTCTCACCATTGTGTTGAGTGCATGTTCAGATTTAAGGAAATTCTGCCCAAGTGATTTTTTCGCGCGAGGATTTTTCATCGTATTGAGTATAGAGGAGAAAGAGAGAAAAGGAAGAATGACAGAAAAAGATGAATCTTGTATCCTGTGTATATGAAAGATAATAACGAATTGAGCCATTTCTTCTATCTCAAGGAGAAACATTTTAAAAGACTTACAAACTTTATCTCTACCGATATTAAAAATAGAAATATCTACACAAAACCAATATTCCTTCATCTCGCAGCACAGTTAGAAGTTATTGGGTTCTCGATTGAAGGAGTGCATCTTCCCTATATAGGAAGAACTACAAAGAAAAATGACTCTCTCTTTGATTATAGCCTTGAGGCATATATCGACTTCACTACAAACGGAAAACCACAAGAGAAGTACCAAAATGAATATACTCTTGTGAAAAAGATCCTCATGAAAAATGGGTATAATAATTTTCACCCATACCTCAGTTGGGCGACAGAAGAAGGGGAAGTGGTTCGTAATGAGATAGAAAAAGAATTACAAAAACAGAAGCTTACAGAGGAATATATTCAATGGCGGAAAATACACAATAAAAAGAAAAGATTGTTTGGGAAGCTTGTAGAGGAGTTACAAAGAGAAACAAAGATAAAACTTCACTTTAGTTACGATGAAGAGAGGGAAATATTTACTATCTATAATAATAAAAAGAAGAAAGACACATCGCGATTTTCAATGACAAAAGAGGAGAAGTTAAGTATTGCTACTCAATATGAAAGAGAATTCCGAGTGCTTCGTGACTACTTAAATAAAGTTTTTTCAAAGAAGAAATTTTAAAAGTAGGTGGTTATACTTCTGGATTCCGGGTCAAGCCCGGAATGACAGGTGGTTTATTTTGACGAAGGGGTTTGATAAGAGGGTAGAGTGTCTTACTTTAGGTTGTGATTATTTTCTGGATTCCCGCTTTCGCGGGAATGACGGAAGAGAAAAACGGGAATGACAACATACGAAGTATGTTCGTTACTGGAATAACAAGGAAAATGCAGAGCATTTTTCTTGCGAAGCGGGGCGAGGATTTTATCCTCGCCCCGCTGTCATTCCGCACTTGATGCGGAATCTAGAGAATAAGCATGTTGTTTAGCTACTCACACGAAGTGGTAATACTCCTGGATTCCCGCCGGAGCCTGTGCTCGCGTATGCGGGTACGGGAACGACAACATACTTCGTATGTTGTTGCTAAGTTGGGAATGACAGAGTGGTGAGTTTAGAATGACAAAGCACTTTGTGCTTTGTCTAAAAGGCGGGCGGTGCGTAATACTACGCACCGCCCGCTTTCTATTCTATGTACATACCCGCACAAAAACGAAACATCAAAAATCCAAATACGACCTTCGCTCCACTCCATCTTCATCAATGTAGGTAGATTCTTCTTCGTCATACTGAATGACAGGAATACTATCACCACCATCCTCAAGAAGCTCGTGTGGAATATCATGAAGAAACTCCGATGGCTCTTGCGCAAACTCCTGCCCGTAAATCATTCTTCTTCGTGCATAGGAGAGGTGGAGCCGTTTCTTTGCACGAGTAAAGGCAACATAGCACAACCTCCGCTCTTCCTCCTGTTCGTGTTTTTCTTGTGCATCTCCACGCTCGCTCGGAAAGAGACCTTGCTCAAGACCCGCAACGAAGACATACTCAAATTCCAAACCTTTTGAGGCATGAATTGTCATCAATTTCACTTTTCCTCCACTCTTTTCTGAAGAGGAGAGGGAATCCTGATCTGAGAGGAGTGCCACCTCTTCAAGAAAGAGTTCGAGTGCGTTCTCCATTCCGTCATATTTTGACGCGTAACTCACGAGCTCCTCCATATTTTCAAGCCGTTCTCGATCATCCTCACTCCCTCTCTCGAGAAGTATGCGAAGTCCACTCTCCTCGATAATGAAACGAATAATTTCGGAAGGTTGTTTTTTCTCCGCGGTTTTCCGAATTCTCTGGAGGAGCGAGAGAAAGTGTGAGTAGGATTCACGCGCACGAGGAGAAAGCTCTTCTTCCTTCCCTGCAAAAATCCTCGCAATTGATGTTTTTCCAAGTCCGCGCCTCGGAAGGTTAATAACTCGTTTCACATCAGCAAGTGATGCAGGGTTAAGTGCGGCACGCAAGTAGGAAATGAGGTCCTTAATCTCCTTTCTCGCAAAGAATTTCACCCCAAGCACATGGTAGGGAA
>JALVJP010000030.1 GCA_027028225.1 Candidatus Parcubacteria bacterium | reverse complement strand
ACATTCTGAAAGTTGGTGATTTCCTCTCCACATTCCTTTTCTATTCTTTGGTGGTGTCATGTGATGATGTTGCCACAATTCATCCCTGGGGCAAGACCCCAGGGAGTTCTTGTGGGGGTTTTAAAAACCGTGATACGGTTTTTTCTTATCACCTGTATTTTTTATGCTAGGATAACAGCATATGGGATATATTAGTTATGATGATTTTAAAAAGCTTGAAATGAGAATCGGATGGATTCGTTTTGTGGAATCGATAGAAGGAACGGATAAACTTCTTCGTTTTGAAATTGATTTTGGAGAGAAGGAGAGTGAAGAACTTCCTTTTGGAAAAGAGGAGTATCGTGGTCGTGATGTGCGTCAGATTGTTTCAGGAATTCGTGAGTATTTTCCGGAGTATCGAGCGCTCGTAGGGAAGAAAGCGCTCTATGTGGTAAACCTCGAACCTCGTGAGATACGAGGGGTGATGAGCCACGGAATGCTTATGGCGGTAGATGGGGCTGATGGGAAGCCGGTATTTCTTATCCCCGAAGGGGTGGTTCATGCGGGATCAAAAGTTCGCTAAATGAGGGAAGTAGTTACAAAACTTCGTATATGGATTACAAAAGAGGAGAATGAGCATTCTGTTTTTACTATTCTTGCATTCGTTGCATTTATTGAATCGATTATCTTTCCCCTCCCAGTAGATATTTTTACTCTAGGTCTCTCATCTCTCCGTCCAAAGAGATGGTTTTTGTATGCGCTCATTGCGACACTTTTCTCGGTGTTTGGTGCACTCGTTGCTTACCTTATAGGGTTGCACTTTTCTCCTCTCGCGTACCGTATTGCAGATATTTTTCACTATCGTTCCGTGATGGAACAGTTTATGCAAGCATTTCAATCATCCTCCTTTTTCTCCATTTTTACCTCTGCGTTTACACCAATTCCCTATAAGGTGTTTACCTTGTCGGCTGGGGTTGCATCACTCCCACTCTTTCCGTTCGTGAGTGCTTCTATTCTCGGGAGAGGATTACGATTTTTCATTGAATCCTTTTTTGGTATGAAATTTGGGGAAGAACTCGCGAAGAGACATATGAAAAAAGTGAATATTATCTCTTTTACTGTTGTCGTGTTGATTATTTCTGTTCTCTTCTTCAAAAAGGTTTTATAGGGGAGGAAATGGTATATAATAAACATATGCGTTCAAAACAATTATTTCTCGCTTCTGTTACACGACAGCATATCTATTTTCTTGTTCTCACAGAGAAGAAGGGTGGTTTCATTTTAGATCATGCATCTCAGTTATCTCTTCTCTCTAACGTAGATGACTTTTCTCATTTTTCAGATGAAGAGGTATTGAAGTCACTACGTAAGCATCTCACTAGTTTTCCTCATCCAAAGAAAATCCATCTCATTCTCCCTCATTCTTACTTTGAATTCATTTTTACCAAGAAACCGAAGAAGAGAATGGGGAAGAAAAGAATTCGTACTTTTCTTGCAGATACCCTTAGGAGAGAAAAGAAAGAAGACTTTCTCAGTTACGGATTTGAATACGAACTTCTCCCTCGCGCTGATGTTCCTACTATTGCATTTCGCCTCCTCCCTAGAGAAGTTTTCCAGACGCTTGAACAATCATTTAAGCAGGTTGGAATAAAGGTGGTATCGTTTCATTCTGATGTTGCGCAATATTGGTCTGTGCTTCGTGAGCAGTATACCCTTCCGTTTGCACACTTTCATTTTGGTGGGGAGCATTCTTTATTTTCGTTCCATTCTTCCAAATTTCCATACCTTATGTATGAACAGAGTTTTCCTCTCTCTCGCACCACACTTTTCGATACATACAAAAAACTCTCTATT
>JALVJP010000029.1 GCA_027028225.1 Candidatus Parcubacteria bacterium | reverse complement strand
CAAACCAGATGGGGATTCCTGTAATCGCACTTGCAAATACGGACGCGGATATTACGAAGGTAACGTACCCAATTGTAGCAAATAATATTGCGGTTCCTTCTATTTCCTTCTTTGTAAAGAAAATCGCAGAAGGACTTAAATAAATTTAATCAATTCATAACCAATAATTATTACTTATATGGAGATTAGTATTGAACAAATTAAACAATTACGAGAGGAAACAGGTGTTTCTATTGGAAAGTGTAAGGAAGCCCTTCAGGAAGCTGGCGGAGATATGGAAAAGGCACGAGAGCTTCTTAAGGAATTTTCAGCAAAGGCAGCAGCAAAGAAAGCTGACCGTGATCTTAACGCAGGGATTGTTCATGCATATGTACACCCAAATAATACGCTTGGGGTTCTCCTCAAACTCGCATGTGAGACAGATTTTGTAGCAAAGAACGATGATTTCCACACACTCGCAAAAGATATTGCAATGCATATTGCAGCGATGAATCCTGAGAGTGTAGAGGAGCTTGTTGAACAACCGTTTATCAAAAATCCGGAACTCACTATTCAAAAACTTATTGAGGAGCATGTCCTAAAGATCGGGGAGCGTATTGAAGTTGCAGATTTTACTCGTTACGCATTTGAGTAAACTACTTGCATAGTGGAACATTTTCCTTACAATAGGGGGTGTTCCAAACGCCACCTTAGCTCAGTTGGTAGAGCAACGGTTTTGTAAACCGTAGGTCGTCGGTTCGAGTCCGACAGGTGGCTCTGTTTGCGTGTAAATAAAAAGCACAGATTAATCTTCTGTGCTTTTATCTTTACCCTCTTCCTTGATTCCAAGGAAAGGTATCCCGAACATCGCAATAATCAGTCCAACGAACGGAAGAAAAGTATTCCCTTTCTTTAAAAAATAGAAGAGGAAGGTCCATCCTCCAATAATGAGGATAAGACCAAAAAATTTTTTTGCCATATCTTCTTGTTTTTAAGTTCCGAGTAAATGTATTATATATACAATTATATGTCAATAGGTTATTGGATCAACACCGGATAGAGATAAAATTCCAAAACGCTGATTCTCTGTTATACTCTCATCATATGTCACAAATAGTTACACGAATGGCACCTTCACCAACAGGAAAATTTCATGTCGGTGGAGTAAGGACTGCACTCTACAACTACCTCTTTGCGCGACAGAATAACGGGAAGTTTATCCTTCGCTCTGAAGATACTGATAGGGAACGCTCAAAACCGGAGTATGAGGAAAATATGAAGGAGACGCTCGCATGGCTTGGTCTTGATTATGACGAATTCTATCGTCAATCAGATCGTCTTTCCATCTACCAAGAACAACTTCAAAAGCTCATTGATTCTGGAAAAGCGTATGAGGCAGAAGCGTCAAAAGATGATCCTACAAAACCCGTTATCCGTTTCAAAAATCCAAATGTGAAAGTCCGCTTCCACGACATCATTCTTGGAGACATTGAGTTTGATACGACGGAGCTTGGAGATTTCGTTATTGCACGGAATAAGGAGAACCCCATCTATCACTTCACGGTTGTAGTAGATGACGGACTTATGGGAGTAACGCATGTAATACGAGGACAGGAACACATCAATAACACCCCTCGTCAGATTCTCATTCTTGAAGCGCTTGGATTCACTCGTCCGCAGTATGCACACATTCCGCTCATTATGAGTCCACGAGGAGGAAAGCTCTCAAAACGAGATCCGGAGGTCATTCCTGCACTTGAGTATCGTGATCTTGGAATCCTTCCGGAGTCACTCATAAACTTTCTCGCATTCATTGGTTGGAACCCAGGAGACGAGAGGGAGGTAATGACGAAAGAG
>JALVJP010000028.1 GCA_027028225.1 Candidatus Parcubacteria bacterium | reverse complement strand
AGATATTTTTTCTCTCACAGAGGAGGATTTGGAACAGCTTCCTTCATTTAAGGAGAAGAGTATTGAAAATCTTCTCAACGCAATCAAGAAAGCAAAAAAGACTTCATTTCGCGCTTTCCTCACTGCGCTTGGAATTCCGCATGTGGGGGAGGAAGTAGCAAAGCTCATCGCAGAAAAAATCAGGAATCCACAAAAGCTTCCGGAAGTGACAAGAGAGGAGCTTGTTGCGATTCCTGGGGTTGGTGATGTAGTTGCAGATTCAGTCGTTCAATGGTTCCATAATGACGAACATAAGAGAGAATATCATCATTTACTCTCCATTCTTACAATTTCCTGTAAAGCGAATGAAAAAAGAGAAGATTCATTCTTCTCTGGAAAGCGATTTGTGATTACTGGGACAATTGAAGGAATGTCGCGGGATGAACTTAAAAGGAAAATCGAGGAACGAGGAGGGAAGGTAAGCTCGCAGGTAAGCGCTTCTACTGACTATCTCATTGTAGGTGAAAAACCAGGTTCGAAAAAAGAGAGAGCTGAGAAGCTTGGGGTTTCGATTATTACTACTAATGAAATTAAACAAAAATTAGAGATATGAATGAAATTAGAATAAGAAAGGCGACGAAGAGAGATATTAATACTATCTGTTTGTTTGCTAAAAAGTTGCAAGATTTTCATACTCACATTGACCCATACTATGGAATTTACGATAAGTTTGAAGACCATCGGGTCTTCTATGAGGGGGAACTAGGAAATGACGAAAGACTTTATCTCATTGCGTCAGTTGATGAAAAAGATGTTGCATTCGCTTCTGCTTCGATAATTCATATTGATGATGAGAATGCTCCTAAGATAGGATACCTTATAGCGGTTTATGTAGAGAAAGATTTTCGAGGAAAAGGTATTGGAACACTTCTCTATGAAAAGAGGGTTGGGTGGCTAAAAGAGCAGGGTGTTTCTTATATAGAGATGAGTGTTGATGTGCGGAATAAAAAGGTGTTGAAAAGGTATAAGGAGAAAGGGTTTCGCGAATACAAGGTGAATCTTGTTAGAAGGGTAGAGTAATTTAATACCTCTCCTTGATGTAATGTCTAAACACATTTGGCACTTTTTACTCACATTACTAAACTAGTAATAATGGTAATAACTATGAGTAAAAATATACAAGAAGAACGATGGAGATGGATTAAACCTATCATAGAAAAAGAAAAGAAAATTGTTGAAGTAGCACAACTTTGTCCGTATTCACTACGAAGTCTCAAGAGGTGGAAGAAAGCATATGAAGAACACGGTATGGAAGGACTCATACCAAAGAGTACACGACCAAAGACAAGTCCAAAAGAAACACCTATACAAATAAAAGAAGAAGTTATTACTCTTCGAAAAGAAACAAAACTTTGTGCACTCAAATTACATTGGAGACTTGAAAAGAAAGGTATTTTTGTTCCTGTAAGCACTATCAGTAAAATCATTAAACAAGAAGGATTAACAAAAACATACAGAAAGAGAAGAATTAAATATAGTTATGTACTAGCTGAAAGAAAACCAGGAGAACTCATTGAAATAGACGTTAAACATGTCCCAAGAGCTATACAAGGTAAGAAATATAAACAATATACAGCTATTGATACTGCTTCTCGTTGGAGATACTTAAAGATATATGAAGAAGAAAGTACTCACCATGCTATTCACTTTCTTAAAGAAGTCATAGAACAGTTTCCTTACAAGATAGAAGCTATTAAAACAGATAATCATTCTACTTTTACCAACTACTACCTTGGTTCAATGAAACGTTCTGATATGGCCATTAAAACCATACATGGATTAGATAGATTCTGTGCACAAAATAATAT
>JALVJP010000027.1 GCA_027028225.1 Candidatus Parcubacteria bacterium | reverse complement strand
CTCTTGATGGGCATTGCTCTGGCGGAACAACGTGGGTTCCATCATCACAAACAATCACCTTTCCATTTACGCTTATAGAGCCTTGCCCTTCAACACTCACGTCACCAACACCTACAACAGCAGTTGTCTTACTTGTTTTGTTCGAACGAGTTGAATTCCAATCTTGCGCAGCATCCACCATCGCTGGATTTAGAACAAACGATAACGCGAATAGGGCTGTAGTTATTATTTTTTTATAATCATTCATCATTTATATTTTAAATACTTATTACTTATAATTACTACAAGAGTAGCATAGAATATGCCCGTACAAGATTGTTAAAACATACATTATGAGGTGTTAGCAGATTGAAAAAATAAAAGGATTTATTAAAATATGGTGAAAGGGCGGTTAGCTCAGTTGGTTAGAGCGCATCCTTGACGTGGATGAGGTCACAGGTTCGAATCCTGTACCGCCCACAAAAAAAAAATGCGATACGTTCGCATTTTTGCTTGCTGCACAGACTCCTAGCCTAACAACAAAAACCATACATAGTATAAGTGTATAAAGAAAGCGATGAGAAAAATGTTATTCCTTCGCCGTATTCCAATACGACTTAATCGTAGACATTTTCCTCATCGCCTTTTTCTCCACTTACCTTTGTGAGCGTTTTTGCTGCCAGACTAGGATTCGAACCTAGATAGCCAGGACCAAAACCTGGAGTCCTACCATTAGACGATCTGGCAATTGAAAAAGAGATACTACTTCCCTCTTTCCCCCTCCTTTTTATCAAAAAAATCAAGGATTGCAAGCTCAAGCGGAATGTAAGGATCTTGTGCAAGCTGAAAAAGTCGTTGATTTTCAAGAAACTTTTGAAGCAGGTTCGCGCGAAGCATATTTCTCTCCCTCGCAAGCCTATTGAAGAACGTATAACTCTCCTCCCCTTGTTCCCTCTTCACTTTTTCTCCAAGTGAAGGGGAAAAACGGAGTTGAAGAATCCTCCTTAGAGATTGAATGAGAAGCTTCATAAAGAGCTGTGCATCAAACTCCTCCTCTTTCGTACGTTGGATATACTCAATTGCTTCTCCTACATCCCCTTTTGCAAGCGCAGAGATAAGAGAGTGGATGAGCTTTGTAGACGGAACACGAAGAAAGACTTCTGCCTCACTAAGAGAGATAACTGACTCCTCTTTAGCGCGAAAGAAGGAGAGAAGTTTTTGAAGCACCGTTTGCGTATCACGAAACGATCCATCCCCAAGGAAACTCACCATATCAGATACACCTGCTTCTAATTTCATTCCCTCTTTCTGTGCGATATCTTCTACCATCTTTTTGAGCGTTACGACACTTGGACGCTTGAATTGAAAGATTTCACAACGAGATCGTATTGTTTCTGGTATTTTATGAGGTTCTGTCGTCGCGAGAATGAAAATCGTATGTGATGGTGGTTCTTCAATTGTTTTGAGAAGCGTGTTAAACGCTTCGGTAGTAAGCATATGAACCTCGTCAATAATATACACCTTCTTCTCACTACGGAATGGGAGGTTGCGTACAGATTCTCGTAGAGTGCGAGCATGTTCTACCTTCCTATGAGACGCCGCATCGATCTCAATGGTGTCTTCCGGAGCGCATCCGAGCTTATTTGCAACAATCCGCGCAATACTCGTCTTCCCTGTTCCACGTGGACCCTCGAAGAGGTATGCATGGGAAAAGTTTCCTGACTCAAGCGTCTTCTCAAGAATTGTGGTGATATGATCTTGCCCATATACTTCATTAAAATCTTTTGGACGATACTTTTGATAGAGAACCTGACTCATAACTAGAATAATAACATAATAAGAGAAAAAGAGTTAGCTACAGACAAATCATTGACATATCATACTG
>JALVJP010000026.1:1439-1880 GCA_027028225.1 Candidatus Parcubacteria bacterium | reverse complement strand
GGTCATATCAGTCATCATGTCACCCATTGGAAACATACTAGCAGAAGCAGTTGTCACTGTAAGAGCAGTTAAAAGAGTAAGTAGTGAAAGTTTTTTCATTGTGAATCCTTTGTAATACGTGGTTATAAAAATATTATAATAGTTCTTTTAGAAATAAACACTTAAAATAAGTAAAAAAAACTTATATAAAAAGATAAAGTTAATAAATGAAACTTCTTTACACACTCTTCTCTTATAGACTAAGTAAAGCTTCTTTTAAAATATCTAAATCTCCCCTTGACTTAACGGCTATACGGACATAGCTACTATTAAGAGGGTAAAAAGTAGCACAATTTCGTATAAGAATTTTATATTTATTTAAAGACTTTTGGAGTCTATTCGCATCTATATCTTTAAGCTTGACGAGTATAAAATTAGCAGATGATGGGTATATTTGCTCTA
>JALVJP010000026.1:0-1429 GCA_027028225.1 Candidatus Parcubacteria bacterium | reverse complement strand
TCTGTATATTTGAATTTATGAAATATAGTTATAAGAAATTCTTTATTTTCTCTATTTGCTTTTTTTGACCTATCTTTAAAAGTTATATCTTCTAAGGCTGATTGTAGGTAGTTGCTATCGAACTCTGAAATCTTCCAAAGAGGCTCTTTTGCTTTAATAGATTGGATATTTTTTGCACAAGATAGCAATGCTCCAATGCGAATACCTGCACTTGCATAAAATTTGGTCATAGATTTTAAAATATAGAGTCTGCTATACTCTTTTAGATATTTTGTTACAGAGGAGTAGGGGGTAAAGTCTAAAAATGACTCATCAACCAAAACAGTACACTCTTGTTCTATCCAATGTTGCATAAGCTTCTCTATTTTATAAAAGTTTCCATCAGGAGTAGAGGGGTTTACAAAGATAACCAAAGCATTTTTAGGAACAGACTCATAGAGGTTTTCAAAACGGTTGATATAGTGAATATTATAGCCATTTAGCTTTGCCGACCTCTCATACTCACCATAACAAGGAGCATAAAGCACACACTCCTTTAACCTAAGCTCTCTAAATAGTGTATATATAGCTGTTGTTGCTCCATTAAAAAGTTCAAGCTCTGTTATATCTATATTGTAGAGTTTTGAAATTGCTTTCTCTAGTTTATTGTAGTTTGGGTAGGGTGAGATATTTAAGCTATTAAAATCAAGCTCAATATTAGGCTTTACAAAGTTAATATTTGAAGAGAGGTCAATCACCTCTCTTACCTCACACCCAATCTCTTTAGCAAAGGCTACAATGTTGCCACCATGTGGTTGTTGCATAAACTACTCCTAATAGTAAAATAAAAAGGTCGAAACGCTCTCTTAACTTTAGAGCTAAACGAATATCGTTAGAGGTAATATTCTCTCTTCCATCTCCAAAAAAGGCTTTCTTTTTGAGTTTTCCAAAATAGACAGTATCTCCTCCAAGCTTAACCCCAATAGCAAGAGCCATTGCCGAAATGGGAAGACCTGCGTTTGGGCTGTCATGCTTTTTCCCATAACTATAAAAGTGAAGTAGTGCTTTTTTACTAAACATCAATAGCCCAATAATCAAAGCCGTAATCCTAGCAGGAATATAGTTTGCCACATCATCAACCTTTGCAGAGAACTTTCCAAACCTCTCATATCGTTCATTTCTGTAGCCTACCATTGAGTCTAAGGTATTGATAGCTTTATATATAAATGCACCCTCTAAACCAAAAAGAAGCATATAGAACATAGGTGCTACCACTCCATCTGAAAAGTTTTCAGCATAGGTCTCTACTCCTGCTTTGTTAATGTCAGAGCTACTTAATTGTGAGGTGTCACGACTTACTAAGTATTTAATGTGTGAGGGGTTTTTGATAATATCGTAGACTGAATCATAGAGCATTTTAGAGGCAATAGTGGTGGAGGCTATGATACTT
>JALVJP010000025.1 GCA_027028225.1 Candidatus Parcubacteria bacterium | reverse complement strand
GTTATTTATAGACTCATCTAATAGAATTTTATTCCACAACCTCTTAAGTATCTCCTTTGCAAAATCTTTTGCTTCATCTGGATTGTCATTAATATAGTTAACAATATTTGTTCCATCATCAAAATGATGAATTCCTAGATATTCAATTAAAAGTAAATCATCCGGGACTGATTGGTCAATTAATTTAGCGGGAAGAGAAGCAATTTTAATCAAATCCATAACAGGAATAGATACATCCCGCTGATTTTGAAAAGATAAGATATATTCAGGCATCTTTTCGAGGTGTGCACGAGAAACATATTGATTATTAAGCCTTGTTATTTCATGTTCTGGGTTATGATAATGTTGCTTGATGAAGTAGAATATATCTCTGTTGTTTACAACAAAATCATCCCACAACTTATTAAAGCCCTTTATATATAAATCAACATACTCTTCCTTATCTTCCGTTCGATAGGCCATCCATCTGGACCGCGGGTGATATGTCGATCCTTTTATAATACTTGCAAAATTAAACAAACTATTCTGAGAACCTACCCCAAAAATTGACCTTGGTGTGACTAAGGTATAATAAACCTCCTTCCCAAAATCATTCTGACTAGAGATAGAACTAAGAATAGAATTAACATCACGGTTGTATTGATTAAATTCATCCTTAATACCTAATGTTTGTGGAAGATTTTTCAAGGCATCTTGATAATCACCTTGGGAGAAAAGAGATATATTACTATGATAATAATCTACTGAACTCCAATCAGAAATGGATTGAAAACCACCCGTCGTGCTATTTGTATTATTATTTGCATAATAATTTTCCCTACCTTCTTCTCCCTGAACAATATCTGTAACAACCTTAGCTGCTGCTTCATCCATTTTTTCTTCTACAACCTGATCCTCAAATAAAGGTAATTCTACAGTGATTCCTAGCCCCTTCCTGATTTTTTCCATTCTCTCAGTAATAAGTTCTCTTGTATTAAGGAGTGCAACATATGCCCTTCTCTTTTCAGAAATATCACCACTCACTCCTTCAAGAGCTTTTGTTACATCTCCACCAGTAAGTGATTGAATTGTACTCCTTAACTGCTGACTTCCTGGAATATTAAGAAATGGATCCATACTCATTTCTTTTGTGAGAGTAAATCCTTCCCCTAGCCATTGATCGACAATAGCATGGATTGACTCACAATCATCATCATCCTCATTTTTAAATTTATTTGATCTAATCCAACGCACTCTCCTTTTATATCGATCTTCCCAACCAAGATCTGGTCCCGGTAAACAATGGTCAAGTATTGAAGAGTAAGAAATGGAACGATTGAGAATAATTCTCGCCTTCACAAGCTCATCAAGATACGCCTTCGTGAGAGCAAGTTTCTTTCCTAAAACCTTACGGAGATCAACAATCTTTTCAGGTCCATCAGTAAGAGAAAAATTATCTCTATCCACATCTTCAGGGCCACCAATGTACTGAATAGAAGCATCACTCCCTGCTAAAGCATTATAAATATCATTCCCTCCACCTCCTGAATATCCAGAATTTGAATTATTATTACTCTCAGTATTCTGAGCATTGTTTGATAGGTTTACATCTGCATCAATTCCAAGCACATCATAGTCATCCTGAGTTACCGCAAAATCCTTAAGCTGATTATAGAATGCATTTCCGTTTGATTTACTACGAGAGATATCAGATATGAGTTTCTGTGCTCCAACTGTAATAAGTCCATTTATTAGCCTTTGCGCTGCCGAAACAAGAACTTCTGTAAACTCGTCTGCAAGACGAGATTCTTGCTCTCCACTCGTTGCTGCATCGTTCGTCTTTGCACCAATTGTCTCTTTATCGGTAACAATCTCTGCCTTACCCTCTCTTTCTGTCCCCTTGTCTTTCAATCCCCCTGTCTTACAATTACCATTCTCATCCGTTCCTTTCGTACACTTCACCTTATCAAGATGTTTATTCGCTATCTTCATTTCTTCAGCTTTCCTGTTTACCGATTTACGCATCTCTTCTGATACTTTGTTGATAATTTTTGAGTGATTTATAATAGGGTTATCCCCGCTCTGCGCGATGTAAGCGAGCCATCCTCCTCTTGAGAAATCATTTTTATACTCATCTCTCCCAGACCTTCCAAGAAGTTTATTAAGAGGTTTCTTTTCATCAATCGTTTCCTTAAGGGGATCGCTATTCAATTCCTTTGCTCCGTATTTCGCAATTGTAATTGCAGCGTAGCGTGCATCGAGTCCTCTTCCACTATGGTAACGCATAAAGTTATCGCGTGCGGCTTGTGCAAGAACACGCGCAGATTTTCCTCTCGTATCAGAACCACATTCTTTTTTGATCTCTTTTGCGAGTACATCTTCCGGGACATCTCCCTGAAGAGTTGTAGTATTTCCACTGTTATATGTTACTGTATGAGACCCTCCATTAAGATCCATAACTTCCATTTCGTTTGATGGTAAATTGACTGTTGCTGAATACTGCCTTCGTAATTTATCATACACTTCAGCCTCACAGATTGCTCTCTTATTTTGCAAATCTTTTGATAAATTACTAAGCTCAATTTGTCCCTTATAAAGCGCATAGTCTAATCCCAATTGAATGGCATCCTTTGCCGTATCCTTCAAAAAATCTTCCCAATTAGAGATGAAACTTGGTTCTCCATCAAAACCACCTGCAGCCCAGTTTAAAGTGCTATCAACAATTTTATTCAAAAATCGCTGAAGAAAAAGTTTAGCGAATGCATCAAGAGCATATTCCTTTGTAAACTGCGGAATATCAAAAAAAGCATTAGCTTTCGGAACAAGTAAAGGTTGGTTTACAAAACCAAGAATCGATACAATTATAATAAGTTTCGTGAAAATGCGTTTCATACAAAGACAAGCATATCACAATTCCCCTTTTCTATGCAAGTTTTTTTCTCTTGAAAAGAGAGTAAAATCTACTGTGTTAGTAATATAATAAAGTAAAAGAACTATGAACTTATGGCATGACATTCCTCGTGGAGATGAAGCTCCCGAGATACTCAACTGTATTATTGAGATACCGAAAGGTTCACCAAATAAATACGAACTCGATAAAAAGACAGGGCTCATTGCACTTGACCGTGCAAACTACAGCTCTGCTCCTTATCCATTTGACTATGGTTTTGTTCCTCAAACACTATGGGAAGATGGAGACCCTCTCGATATTGTTATTCCAACAACCTTCCCTCTTCTCCCGGGAGTTCTCGTGCGCGTACGCCCTGTTGCAGTAATGGAAATGATAGATGATGGAGAATCAGACTATAAAATAATCGCAGTTCCCGTAGATGATAAACGATGGGACGATGTAACTGACCTCGAGCATCTCAATAAGCACAACATCAAAGAGTGGATTCACTTCTTTGAAACCTATAAAGAACTAAAAGGAAAGGATAACATTGTGGTTATTCGCGATGTGAAAGGAAGGGATGCGGCGCTTGAAGCGGTGAAAAAGGGAATTGAACTTTACGAAGAAAAATACGGAAAATAAGAGAAATAAAAATGGAGCTACTATACACACCATATACTAGCTCCATTTTTCTACGTTAATTTACACGTTTGATTCTATACCAAGCTAGTTTCCACCAATACACAAATTACCACCTGAAATAAACCAACCACTATGATACTTATCTTCACAATATTTTGGTCTTTGGCCAACTTCATAAACGTATGAATAATGACCGCCATCATTTTGTTCGAAATGATTATAACTTTTATCAATAAACCTAATACTCATTCCATATGTTTGATAATTATCTGCTGGCTTAGACGAAAATCTGAACAGGGTATCTCCATTCTGCATATACGGACCAAATATTTTATCGTCTAAATCTAATGCCATATAAGGGCTCAATGCATTCTCAAGACAACTTTTTTGATTCCCGTTATGGTATGTATGGACATAATTACAATGCGGATACCCTCCATGATCAATGTTATACATTTCTAAAGCATTTTGGATTTGTTTTATAGCCGATGCCCTCTTTGCATCCATAGCTTTTGTACGAGCTGAACGAAGTGAAGAAAGTACTATTGTCGCAAGAACTCCGATAATAGCGATAACCACAAGGAGTTCAATGAGGGTAAAACCTTTAGTGTTTTGTTGTCTTCTTTCCATGTGAGAAAGTATAGCAATGTTCAAAAAAAAACATTGTATTGAAAATACGATTTATTCCTTTTTAACTTTTTTCTTTTTCCCTCTCTATGGTATAGTGCGACCCATATGAAGATTACAAAAGAAAAGATAGGAGATGCACGCTACCGCATCAATGTGAGTATTGATAAAGATACTTTTGAGCAAAAGCGAAAAGAGGTAGAGAAAGCACTCCTTAAAAAGGTGAAAGTAGATGGATTTCGCGAAGGACAGGTTCCAGAAGATATCGCGCGACAACATATTGACCCAATGCTCGTACTCAACGAAGCGGCAAACTTTCTCATCTACGACCACTACGGAGAAATCCTCAAAGAATCCAAACTCAACCCTATTGGACAACCTGCAATCCAAATCAAGAAAATCGCACAAGGAGATAATCTCGAACTTACGATTGAAATGGATGTACTTCCGGAAGGAGAACTCGCGGACTACAAAGCAATTGCGAAAAAATATCAGGAAATGAAGGAAGAGGATATTGATGTTGAAGAAAAAGAAGTAGAAGATGTGATTCTCTCTTTTCGAAAGATGCGCGCACAGAGCGAGTCAAAAGAAGCAAAATCGTGGAATGAAATAGATGAAAAAAATCTTCCCGAACTTGATGACGAGTACGTGAAGAAGCTTGGTGATTTCTCGTCAGTCGAAGATTTTAAGAAGAAAATACGAGAGAACATCAAACAAGAGAAACAAGCGAAGGCACACGATAAGAAGATTATGGAAATGCTCGAGGAGATACGACAGGAGAGTTCTCTCGAGATTCCTCAGTCACTCGTTGAACACGAACTCAATAAAATGATGCACGAGTTTGAGGGGAATATTGTTACTACAGGAATGTCTTTTGATGACTACCTAAAATCTATCAACAAAACGAGAGAGGATTATAGGAAAGAATGGGGAGAGCAAGCAAAGAAGCGTGCGGAAATAGAGTACATCCTCGATGAGATTGCACAGAGAGAGCATATTGAACCAAACAAAGAAGAAATAGAAAGGGAAATGAAAATACTTATGGAACGATACAAAAATTCAGGGATTGATGAACACATCGCACGCGAGTATGTAACCCGTGTACTCACCCATCGAGCAGTAATCCAATTCCTTGAAGGAAAACAAAAAGAGAACTAATATAGAGTCATATGAATTACGAAGAGCAAAAAAGAAAACTTCTTGAAGAGAGAGAACAACTCATTACTTCACTCAACGAATTAGGGTATGCACTCGCGCAAAAGAAAGACTGGGTTGTGAGAATTGAAAACGACGAAGAAGAACACATGGACTCTCTCGACGATGCTGAAATGACAGAAGAATTAGAGAGAGATATTGCAACGCTCAATGTTATTGAACAAAGGTATCAAGAAGTAGAGAACGCTCTCACTCGTATAGAGAGTGGAACATATGGAATCTGCAAAATATGCGGAAAAAAAATCGAAAAAGAGCGACTTAATGCAAACCCAAGCGCAACGACATGTGAAAAACATATGAGTAAACGACCGCCGGACTGAGGTCCGGCGGCTTTGTATTTGCCCACTGTAAGTGGGCTAGGAGATGGGCTTTTCAAAGAGTGATGGATGATCAACTTG
>JALVJP010000024.1 GCA_027028225.1 Candidatus Parcubacteria bacterium | reverse complement strand
GATATTATGGAAGAAAAGAACTATGGAAGAGAAACTTAAACAACTCACGAAAGAAGTGAGAAATATTCAGATGACGAAGGAGGAGTGCGAGGCGACGCGTGCACAACTTTTGAGGCGGATTCATACAGAAACGAACGTACCTGAGCAGAGAGAGAAGGTTTCAAGTCCGTACGTGAGAAAAATGCTTCTCATTTTCCAACGAAGCGTTGTGGTCGTCCTCATTCTCGCACTCTCATTTAATCTCTCGAAGCCAGTTGCAGCGAAATCACTTCCAGGTGACCTTCTCTACCCTATCAAAATCATTCATGAGGAGATAGAAATCGCACAGATACGAAACCCGAAAGAAAAAGCGAAACACCAAATCGAGCGAACCAAGAAGCGTATTACAGAAATTGAAACTCTCAAAAAGAAACACGAGCTCAATAAGGAGAAAGAGGAAGTTGTCGCGGAGAAAATCAGAGAACACGTAGAAAAAGTGCACGAGGTAATAGAGGAGATGAAAGAGGAAGAACCAAGCAATGCACTCGAACTTAACACTGAACTTGTCTCGACACTAAAAGCGAGCGTAGAGATTCTTCAAGATGATGAGGATGAGGAAATGGATTCTGAAAACGAAGGAGATAGAAAGGAAGAAGAGAGACAAGAGAATGAGGAAATGGATGGAGATACTACCCTTCCGCAACCAACAGAGGATGCTGATGAAAAGGATGAGCAAGGAGAGCTAGAGAATGTGCAAGATGAAGAGAAAACCGATGAGAGTAATCCTGAGTTAGGAGAAGAGACGAGTGAAGAAGAAATCGATGATAAAGAGCAGGAAACTTCTGATAAGGGTGCAGACGAAATTCTTATAAAAGAGAATAAGAAGGAAAACGAAGGAGAAAGCAAGGATGAAGAGGGTGTTGTGGAAGAGGAGGAATCTCACACTCCTGATACTGAACACAAAACACAGAAAAAGGAGGAGAATCTCGTAGAGGCAAACGAAAAAGAGATCAAGGAAGAGAAAGAAACCGGAAAAATTGAGAACAAAAATCTACTCCTCCTAAGTATTCTTCAAGTTGAAGTTGAGAAAGCAAATGCAGTGAAAGATGATTTGAAAGAGCAAATTGTGAGAGAATACAACGAAGCACAGGTGCAAATACCTCACACTGAAGATGTACAACAGAGTACTCAAAGCGAGAGTGAAAATCAGATGAATAATGAAAAACTTCAAACAGATGATATAGAAGAAAAGATTGAGGAAACAATGAAGGAAAACGAATCACACCTAGGGGATGTTCCACAACAAGAAGAAACAATTACGCAAGAGGAAAATCTCCTCGACGAGAATGGGATAGCACAAGAGCAGGAAAATGTGCAAAGCGTAGGAGAAGAGTCTAATATTCCGCAAATAGACATCTTCCAATCTCCACTCACAGGAGAAGCGCTTGAGGAAGTGAAAGTAAAGATTGAGGAAACTAAAAAATTCCTCGATGAGTACCATTTGAAAACAGGAATAGGAGAGGATCCCCTCATCACCTCGAAGCGCGAAACGCTCGAGCAAGAACATCGCTATGGAGAACTCCTCATCCTCCTCCAAGAGGAACTTGAAAAATTCAAGACGCTTGAAAATATGGAGATACTCAAAAAGCAGTAAACGACCGCCGGACTGAGGTCCGGCGGCTTTGTATTTGCCCACTGTAAGTGGGCTAGGAGATGAGCTTTTCAAAGAGTGATGGATGATCAACTTGGTTGTGTTTGTGTTGATGTCGTACATATCTTCGTATGATAAACTCATCAATATCTACACTCGATGCAAAGTATCCTCGTGCCCAGAGTGAGTGTCGTTCGTAGAGATTGTGTTTTCTCTTTATCTTCTTCTTCATCCACTACCATTGTGGTAAGAAATAGATA
>JALVJP010000023.1 GCA_027028225.1 Candidatus Parcubacteria bacterium | reverse complement strand
GGGCCGTGTCTCAGTCCCAATGGTGGGGGTCAGGCTCTCACCTCCCCTACGCGTCGTTGCCTTGGTAGGCCATTACCCTACCAACTAGCTGATACGAAGCAGGCCATTCCATGAGCGATAAATCTTTCCTCCGTAGAGATATCATGTATTAGCTACGATTTCTCGCAGTTATTCATGACTCATGGGTATGTTCCTACCTGTTACTACCCCGTTTGCCACTCTCCCTATATAAATACAGGGATCGTTCGACTTGCATGCCTTATCCACGCCGCCAGCGTTCATCCTGAGCTAGGATCAAACTCTACTAAAAAACAGAGTTCTGTTCCTGCGGAACGAAACAACAATGTTCGTTCTTCAACTCTCGGAATATCTGGATTTCTTTACTTTTCAAGGTACGACAGCGGCCATTATACATAGATAGCTTTTATTGGCAAGTCGTACAGAGAAAGAAATGTGGTGCTTATTCACCAAAATCTGTGGATAACAGGTGGATAAAAAATACTTGTATTCTTGTATCAGAAAGAGTATACTTATTCATATGCTACACGAGACGACTATCCTTTATAGGTGGAAAGAAAACGAATTTGAGAAAACACCACGAACAAAAATATGGTATATATGGTTTTCTATCGTATTTGGAGTATTTATTCTAGGATCAGTCTTTATTAAAAATTACCTCCTCGCTACCCTTCTCCTTATTGCAGGATTCATCATATGGTTCTCTGATAACAGAGATCACATACAATTCGTTGAAATAAGTAAGAGAGGAATACGGATAGATGATGAATATATTCCATATGAAAAGATTCAATACTTCTGGATAGTAAAAAACGAAATAGGAAAACCTATCCTTATCCTTAAAGTTAATAGAAGTCTCCATCCAACTGAAACTGTTGCGATTGGGAAAAGTATTGATCTTGAAGAATTGCGAAACTTTCTCATAAAATATATAGAAGAGAAAGAAATGGAAGAACCAAACTCAAATAAAATCGTTCACTACTTTAACCTCTGAAAAGAGGTTTTTTGATATCGCGAATATGAAAAAAGAGGAAGCATTCAAAAGAAAGGTGATGGAATACTACGATTCCAATGGAAGACACTCTCTCCCGTGGAGAAAACGAATAACGCCCTATCGAATTCTCGTCTCAGAGCTAATGCTCCAGCAAACGCAAGTAGAACGTGTTATTCCCTACTTCAACAGATGGATGAAACATTACCCTTCAATGAAAAAACTCTCAGAAGCTTCGCAAGATGATATTCTTAAACTATGGTCTGGACTTGGATACAACAAGAGAGCACTCGCACTTCACAAAACTGCACAAATCCTTGCACGCAAAAAGTTTCCACGAGAAAAAGAAAAGTTATTGAAACTCCCGGGAATAGGGCATTACACTGCCGGAGCAATTCTCAATTTTACATTTAACCAATGGACACCTTTTATCGATACAAATATACGAAGGGTATTTCTCTTTCACTTCTTCGAGAAAAAACATGATGTGAGCGATGAGAAAATTCTCGAAAAAATGGAAAAAGTTGGGTACGCTCATTCACCCCGAGAATGGGGATATGCTCTTATGGATTATGGTGCGTTCCTTAAAACACAGTTAGAGGAGAATCCCAATAGAAAATCTTCACATTATAGAAAGCAGAGTTCCTTCCTCTACTCTCGTCGCTATTGGAGATCTCGTATCCTCAAAATCCTTCTTGAAAAAGAGCAGGTGAAAAAAGAGAAGCTCGTTTCTCTTGTCACGAGCGAGAGAAACGCACCAAAGAAAAGTGAGATAGAGAAAATTCTCTCACAGATGGAGAAGGAGGGTTTTTTAAAAAATGAGAGAAATAATGTGGGAATAAAATCGTGATAAAATAGACGAGTATTATGAGAAAAGTAACAATCACAGCACACCGCGGAGCTGCGGGACTCGCGCCAGAAAACACCATCTCTGCAATTCGCAAAGGGATGAGGTATGCAGATCGTATTGAGATAGATGTCCATCAAAGCAAAGATGGAAAAATTGTTGTAATGCATGATTCGTCTGTTGACAGAACAACAAACGGAAAAGGAAAAATTAGAGATCTCGATTGGAGTTACTTATCTCAACTTGATGCGGGTTCGTGGTTTTCTCCAGAATACAAGGGAGAGCGTATCTCCCCCCTCGAAGAGGTGATTGACCTCGTGTGTCCAAAGAAGGTGCTCCTTATTGAGGTAAAAGATGGTGAGTATCCGGGTATTGAGAATAAAATTGCTCGTATCATAGAAGAAAAAGGAGTAGAAGATAGGGTTATCATTCAATCGTTTAGTACAAAAATTCTTGAAACATTCCATCAACTCAACCCAAGCATTCCTCTTCACAAACTCTTCGCAAAACAAATCTACCTATTTGGATTTCGGCATAATACCCATTTCGGAGACCCAAAACACTCATTTTAGCCTTTAAAATAAGTTTGTTTTAGGAATTAGTTAATTTTAAAATTAACTAATGACGAAAATACATATAAAATGTCCACACTGTGGATCATCAAAAATAACTAAAAAAGGGAAAAGTAGACACAAACAACAATACTACTGTAAGGATTGTAAAAGAAAATTCTTAAGTAAGAAGAGAAAGAAACTACACACAATCAAAAAGATTCTAGAAGAGTATATCTTTCACAAACAAAGTTACAGAGAACTTAAAGAAAGATATGGGTATTCAAAACAGAGACTCCATAGGACTCTAGAGAATTATCAGCTAAAAGAAAAGAAACATCATCCAAGGAAAGTTCATCTCCTTGTCGATGCACTCTGGTTTGGTCCAAAGAAAAATAAGAACTCTTTCTGTGTTATTGTCTTTCGTTCACAAAAAGACAAAGAAAATCTTTACTTCTCAGTTGAAGAAAATGAAACAAAGATTAGCTATTTAAAAGGAAAGCTATATTTGGAAAACTTAGGTTACGAGATACTTTCTGTCACAGGAGATGGATTTAAGGGTATAAAACAAGCGTTTTTGGGGATTCCCTACCAAATGTGTCATGTACACATGGAAAGAATCGTTCGTCGTCAAACAACAAGAAATCCTCAAACTGAAGCAGGACAAGTTCTCCTTGCTTTAGTAAAAACATTACATACAACAAACAAGAGAGTGTTTTTTGAAAGATTGAGAAACTTTACTTCTACGTATCAAGACTTTTTAAATGAAAAGACAATCAATCATGAAACCAATAAATCTTTCTTTACACATAAAAGAGTACGTTCTGCATGAAAATCACTCCTCTTCTTTGCAGAAGATCTTTTTACTTATGAAAAAGATATAAATATACAGAAAAACACAAACTCTCTTGAAGGTCACTTCTCTCATGTGAGAGATATTGTGAATGTTCATAGAGGGCTTTCAAAGAGATTGAAGATTAAGATACTTTTTGTTATTTTCTTAGCTTCTACCATTGCTCCAGATAGAGAGAAACTCAAAGAAATTCTTTGAGTTTCTTGGTTTTTAGGTCTCCGAAATGGGTATTATGCCTGGATTTCCTATCACTTTCATTCAAGCACCTTCGCTCTTTCAGACTGCGACGCTCTTCTATTTCAACAAATATCCCTACATACAAGAATTCAGTATATTTCATCGATTCCTCTCAAAAAAATTTATCCAAAAACTTAATAAGCGGATAGGGGAAAGACATATTAATGTATGGACAGAGAACAAGCCAAAACGAGCGAGAAAACTAGTCCGATGGGGTGTTAACGGAATTATCACCGACTACCCAAATCGTTTTACCTTTCTCAAAGAAAAAACCTCTCCGCGATGAAGAGGTTTTTGTGTGCTCCCACCAGGAATCGAACCTGGATTACAGGTACCGCAAACCTGCGTTCTATCCATTAAACTATGGGAGCAAGAGAAAAGAAGGAGACCTCTCCCTCTTCCCTACTACTCTTTTGCCGAGAGGCTTGCTTCTTTTACTAGTCGTGAAATCTGAGATTTCTTCCTTGATGCAGTGTTCTTCTTGATAACTCCTCGCTTTGCAGCCTTATCAATTGCTTTGTACGCTTGTGGGAGAAGCTCTTTTGCAGAAGCGAAATCATGTTTATGAATGAAATCCTTAATACTCTTAATTACACGCTTCATTGCTCTCCTTCGCCTATCGTTAAAGATTCTTCTTCGAACCGACTGACGAACTGATTTCTTTTGTGCTTTAATAAGTGGCATATTGTTTCTTTATCAATTATGTGCCTCGCATCATATCAAAATATGATAATTCTGCAAGGGAAATTTAAAATAAAAAATAATTTACTTTTGGTTCTCTTTCTTGTTGCTGTTCATCTTTTTTTCAATGAGTTCCTTCACCTTCTCTGGGTAATAAACCTCATTTAATACTATCTCTTCTGAATGCGTGCCTGCGGTATCAACAAAAACCATTCCTATATGAAGTGGGCGATCTACAATACTTTGCTCTATCCGAATATTCTGTATCTGATGATACGGAATTGTTACCTCACTCCTTGAAAGAAAACGATATTCTATACGAAGGTGCGTATCATCAATAATATATCGATGTGATCTACGTAACTTATCAACAAAAAGAAAAAAAATAATTCCCATTACAACAGCCGCAACAGAACGGAGAACAAAAACACCGAAGAGTATAAATACAACTGAGAGAACATAATGGTCTCCATATGCAACAGGGCTTGGTCGAATGACAATCTTCTTCTTACTATCCATAGGAATAACGATACAGGAATTTATACGAAAACACAACGCCAACACACAATGTCATAGGAAGTATTACTTCATACCACGATACACGACAAAGGATACAATTCCACCAATAATCCAACCAGTAATAATATCGATAGGAAAATGGACTCCTGCGATAACACGACCAATCGATATGAGAATTGCAAATAGGATGAAGAGTATCCCTACTTTTCTATGATAGAGAAATATCATAGTCGCGAGAGCCATAAAGAGGGTTGCATGTCCTGAGGGGAAAGAATCATACCCTCCATGAATAAAAAGTGGTTGTATATTAGGATAACGAAGGAAAGGGCGTGCACTCTTTACTGTTATTTTGATAATATAGGAAACTCCCCAGGCAACAGTGATAGAGAAAAATATCGCAAATCCTTCGTATATCGCTTTTTGTATGCGCGTAATGAAATTATACGATTCATACGCACGCCAGAGGAAATAGAAAAAAGAAAAGACAGCAAGAAGGAGAACAGGGTATACCATCGTATCTGCGATAAAAATGATTGTGGTATGGAAACGAGGATTCCGTCCTATATGAAAAAGAGAGAAGAAGAGTTTTTCGTGTAGTTGAACAAGGTATTGAATCATATCGCAAGTATAACAGAAATCAGTTGTATTATGAAAACAAGTGATTTGACACATTTATTATATTTACTATCTTAAAGAAAGAAACTTAAAAACTAAAAAATTATGGATAAAAAAGTCGTTACCCTTCTAATGAAGGGTGAAAGAGGAGGGGTTTTTCTTCGTGTAAAAAAAGAAAAAAATGGAGTAAAGCACGGAGAAATCTCAAAACTTCCAAAATGGCTAGACAAAGAGGAAGTTTTTGATCTGGTTGAAAAACTAGATCCCGGTGTATATAAACTGAAAATAAGTCTTTTTAAAAAAAGATACACCGTTACCCCTTTAAAAAATGACGCGTAAGCGTCTTTTTTTTCTATATTTTCCTATTGTCATTCCCGTGAAAGCGGGAATCCAGAGAATGACAAAAACCACAATGCGGTTTTTACTGGATTCCGCCCGCCTAGGCGGATATAGGTCAAGCCCGGAATGACAGCGGAACGATAATTTCACCCGCTCCACTTTTCAAAAAAGACGCAATGCGTCTTTTTATAAGGCGGGCAAGTGCTAGCACTTGCCCGCCTTAAGG
>JALVJP010000022.1 GCA_027028225.1 Candidatus Parcubacteria bacterium | reverse complement strand
GTTAAAAGGAATGGAAAATACGCTTTCTATTTGTGGTAAACCAGAGGAGGCTGTAGAGTTAAACAAGCGTCTTGAAGCTTTGGTAGAGAAGGGTTCAGGAACAATTGCTATGGGATTTGGTGGAAACCCAAAAGATAGCTCAGCTGTTCGTGGAGGTCCTGCATTTGAGGTTCTCTTTAATGTTCATAATATGTTAAAGAAAAAAGGTCTGCGTGATAAATTTAATCTTGTCTTCTTTGCACCAATGGAGAAACCAGGGCAGAAGATGGGAGATAAAGCTTTGGTTATGATGGACAAGATGTTTGGCATGACAAATATCTCTAAAAAGGTTGGTTCAAAAATCACCTCATTTGATGCAGATGGTATAAACTTTGAAGATGGTGAAAAGATTGAGTCTGATTTGACCATGTTTATCTCAGCAGGTAAAGGACACCCTGTTTTAGAGGCATCTGATTTACCTTTAAGTGATGCAGGTTTTGTTGTAACAAATGAGTACAATGAGGTAGAAGGGTTTGATGGAGTTTATGCTATTGGAGACTCTGCATCATTAATGGGCCCAGCATGGAGAGCAAAACAGGGTCATGTTGCAGAGGTAATGGCAAGAAATGTAGCGAAACATATCTTTAATGATTCTCAAAAGATTGTATCTAAACATAGCTATATGGAGCATCTAAATATTTTATGTGTAATGGATACAGGAGATGGTGCTGCGTTTGTATTTAGAAATGACAATGGAGGAAAGATGATACCTCTACCAATTATTGGTCACTGGATGAAAAAGGGTTGGGGTTGGTATTGTCGTAACTCTAAGTTAGGTAGAATTCCTCGTATTCCTGGAATGTAAAAAAAATAATCTTTAGATTCCGTGTTAAAAAAGCTGAAAAAAGCATATTTGCACGGAAATATCTTTTTAAATTTTAGCATATGGTCTCAATATGAAAAATCCTGAAGAGTGCCATATATTGTGGACTGATACATAAACTTGCTTTCCTAATATCAATTCCGATATAATTTTTTTTATGTAATAGCTTGTACTTGTATTTTTTATCGTTAAAATATATCATTTATTGTGGTCAAGTACTTATAGTAACCCATTTCACTGTTTCAAAAAAATTTACAAAACTAGATAACCTTAATGAACAATAAAATACTAAAAATAAAAAATCTAACCCTAACTATAAACAACACTCTTTTGCTAAAACAAGTAAGCTTCAACATAAAAAGAGGTGAAATCTTCGCCCTAGTAGGTGAGTCAGGCTCTGGAAAGTCGCTTACCTCTTTAGCTATTATGAGACTTCTTCCTGAAACATTAAAGGTTGTTGCAGGAGATATACTTTTAAATGATGATTCTCTGTTTGCTCTAAGTGAGATGGAGATGCAAAAGGTGCGTGGGCGTAAAATAGCTATGATATTTCAAGAGCCTATGACGGCACTTAATCCTGTAATGACTATTGGAGAGCAGGTAGCAGAGGTGCTTAGGCTTCATTTAGATTTGAGTGAGCAAGAGATTAAACAGAGAGTTGTGGAGCTTTTTGAAGAGGTAGCGTTGCCAAATAGCAAAGAGCGTTATGGGTGGTATCCACATCAACTCTCTGGGGGGCAGAAGCAGAGAGTTATGATAGCAATGGCTTTGGCTTGTGAGCCTGAACTCTTGATTGCCGATGAGCCTACTACTGCGTTAGATGTGACTATTCAGGCACAGGTTTTGGCATTGCTTAAAGAGATACAGAAGAGGCGTGAACTCTCTATTTTATTTATTACTCATGATATGGGAGTAGTGGCACAGATGGCAGATACTATTGCTGTTATGAGGTATGGGGAGGTGTTGGAGATTGCTCCTCGTGATGAGTTCTTTAAAAATCCACAACATGAGTATACAAAGAGATTGTTAAAAGATGCTATGCCAAGTAGTGAGACTAAAGAGATGACCTCTATAGATAAAGCTCTATTAGAA
>JALVJP010000021.1 GCA_027028225.1 Candidatus Parcubacteria bacterium | reverse complement strand
CACTCAATCTCTCTTTCCCCTTGCTCACGAAGGTACTCATTCGTTTTCTTAAAATGTCCGTTTCCAAAGAATCCGTAATGTGCAGAAAAAGGGGAGGGGTGGGCTGATTCCAGAACAAGGTGTTTTTCGCGATCAATAATTTTTCCTTTATTCTTTGCATAGTTTCCCCACAAGAGAAAAACAACCCCTTCTTTTTCTCGCGAGAGTGTCTCAATAACGTAGTCTGTAAATGCCTCCCATCCCTTTCCTGCGTGGCTTCCTGCTTTCCCTTCCTCTACGGTGAGGATACTGTTGAGGAGGAACACTCCTTGATGAGCCCACACCATTAGATTCCCGTTCGTGTAATCTTTTTCAATTCCAAGTTCATCCTCTATCTCCTTGTAGATATTTTTCAGGGAAGGGGGAAGGGGAACGCCTTCGGGAACAGAGAAGCAGAGTCCGTGTGCTCTCCCCGGGGTATGGTAGGGATCCTGCCCAAGAATGACAACTTTCACCTTATCAAAAGGGGTACTATTGAACGCATTAAAAATGTTCTTTGGATGAGGGTAGATTGTTTTCGTTTGGTATTCTCTACGCACAAAATCAGCAAGCTTTTTCCACTCTTCTCGCTCAAAGTAATCTCCAATTTTCTCTTTCCAACTCCTTTCTATTTGCACCGATGCTTTTTCTTCCATAGTGTCACTATACGATATTTTTCTCTTTTTTCTAGATTCCACATCTTTTATCACACGATCATTCCGCATTTCCACCACTCTATCATTCCAGACTTGATGTATATCCGCCTAGGCGGGCGGAATCTAGGGGTATAACCACAGAGCCAGACGAACATTCTGTTGCTTGTTGAGTTATTTACATACAATAGGTTACTCGTCATTCCCAACTCACTACCTCGTCATTCCAAATCCACCACTCTGTCATTCCCGCGAAGGCGGGAATCCAGAAACATAACCACCTACTCAGACAAACCACTTCGCTGCCTATCAAACCATCCACTTTATCCAAACCACTTGTCATCCCCGACCTTGATTGGGGATCCAGTGATATCACCATCAACACTAACGAGACAAACAGCGTGATTGTTCTCTAGATTCCCGTCTCCACGGGAATGACAAGTAAGAAGAGAGGCAGAAATGACAAAATACACAAGTATTTTGTCTCTAGATTTCATCTCAAATATGAGCTAATAAAAAAGCAAGATTATTCATCTTGCTCTTCTTCATAGTTGATCTCTAACGAGTAGATTAACCATGTTTCATTCTCGATAAGTAATTCTGTCGAATATCTTATCACTTTTGCATTCAAAGGAACAAGAAACTCTAACATACTTACCACAACTTCACTTAATTCTTTTATCCCATCTTTTTTAAAAATGGAGACATTTGTTTTTTTAGTTTTCATTTTTTTTGTAAGTTTTTATTTCTAGACAAAAGGTAGCAAAGAGAGAGAGTTGTCAATAGCTGAACTTGAATTTACTTTGTTTTTATTACAAGCGCTTTTTACACATATTAAAAAGCCGTTGAATTAACCAACAGCTTTTGTGGTTGCGATTATGATTAGGATTACGAACCAAGTCATAACAAAAATCGCAATCATTTTCATCAGAACTACCGCTCTTACGGCGCGTAGCTCTAGATTTTTTGTCATGATTATTCTTATAATCATGACAATCGCATATAACATCAGAGCAGCAAGACTCAATACTATATACGAAAGAATTTTTTCTTCCATTATATTTTGTTTTTTAGTTTCTACACACAACATAGCAAAGAGAGAGAGAGAGTTGTCAATAGCTGATAGGGGAAGCACAACATGAGCTGTGGATAACTTTACGTCACAATATATATCCATGTTCGTTATTTATTATCCTTGAATTAACCCTTGAAGTGCACAATATACAAAGAACGAGGCAGGTTTTGAGGATAGATATTATAGCATTGGCATTATGATATTATATATAATAT
>JALVJP010000020.1 GCA_027028225.1 Candidatus Parcubacteria bacterium | reverse complement strand
TATTGTCTATGCAAAAGAAAGCCACTGGAAGATTTCCAGGCCATTTCACCCAGCTGTTGTTGATGGCACAAAAGGAAGGTTGTTATTCGGAAGAGGGGGTAATGATAATAAAGGGCTTATTCTACCGGCTATTAAAGCTATAGAAGAGGTATATTCAAAAGGTATTGATAGAAACATTATACTGATGGTTCCAGGTGATGAGGAAGAAGGAGGAAAAAAAGGGAACAAAGAAGGCATCAACGAAGTCGAGCAAGAAGGAGACGAGTTCACCAGCAAAAAAGGGTACTTCTCCAAAAAAGAAGAAAACGACAACGAAGAAAAAAAAGAAGAAAGGAGAACCTTCTCTTAAATCACTCGACTCACTTCGCGATAATCCGGACGCGCTTGAGGAAGAGATTGCAAAGCGAGAAGCAAAAATGAGAGAGCTTATTGCGAGGGGTGAAAAACGAGGGTTTCTTACCTACGCAGAGATACTTAAAACTTTTCCGGATATTGAGGAGGATATTCAGTTTTTAGATGAAATTTATGAGCGTCTCAATAACGCAGAGATTGAGGTGATTGATTCTACCATCTCAAAGAAAAAGTCGTCAGGGGGGCTTTTAGATCTCGAGGTAAGCGATGAGGATATTCTTGAGAGTGATTTTATTACGAAGAAAGGTCCAAGCACGAAAGACTCAATTCAAATGTATTTACGAGAGATTGGACGATACCCTCTCATTAAAGCGGCGGATGAGGTAGAACTCGCAAAGAGAATCGAGGCGGGAGATGAAGAAGCAAAGAATCTTCTCGCAAAAGCAAACCTCCGCCTCGTGGTATCGATTGCGAAGAAACATGTAGGGAGAAGTCCGAATCTTACCCTCCTTGACCTCATTCAAGAGGGAAATATTGGCCTCTTTAAGGCAGTAGAAAAGTTTGATTGGAGGCGAGGGTTTAAATTTTCTACTTATGCGACATGGTGGATTCGTCAGTCCATCACGCGTGCACTCGCAGATCAGTCTCGAACCATTCGTATTCCCGTGCATATGGTAGAGACAATTACGAAGTATAAGCGTATCTCAAAAGAGATAGCGCGAGAACTTGGAAGGGAGCCAAGTCCTCAGGAAGTTGCGGACCGTATGGGGATTGAGGTGGATAAGATTCACCTCATCGAGAAGATTAACAAAGCAACGATGTCATTGGAGGAACCGATTAACTCTGATGACGACGGAAAATCAACACGAGGAGAGTTTATTGCGGACGATAAGATTCCATCTCCTGATCGTGATTCTTCTCACGCAATTCTTCGTGAGCATCTCAATAAAATTCTCGATGAACTGAACGATAAAGAGAGAAGGATTATTGAGCTTCGCTATGGACTTCGCGATGGGGTGAGCCATACCCTCGAGGAGGTAGGGCGAAAGTTTGGGGTGACGCGTGAGCGTATTCGTCAGATTGAATCTAAGGTTCACGAGAAAATTCGCATGAATGAGGAGATACGAAAATTGAAAGATTTTTAGAAAAGGAACAGAAAAAGGAGGGCGGGCGAGATTGCGTTTGTAAACGCAATCTCGCCCGCCTTTTGACTTTCATCCCATATACAGTAATCTTTCCGTCTATGGAAGTAATAAAATACCAAGGAAAATATATAACTACTACTGAAGAAGTTATTGATGGACACACCTATGAACGCGTGAGACTCCGTGAGGGAGTTCATCTCATTCCGTATCGAGAAGAAGATAATAAGATACTCTTAATGAAGGAATATCGAGTTCATGAAAATGGAGCGCGTTGGAAGTTTGTTTCTGGATGGATCGATAAGGAAGGAAAGGATGCACTTCAACACGCGAAAGAAGAACTCGCAGAAGAGCTTGGATTAGAAGCAGAACATTGGAAAGAAATTTTCTCTGAGAAGAACCGGCAAGCTACCTGTTCTACCGGAATTCATGTTTTTCTCTGTGAACACATTCATCCACTCGAACAGAAA
>JALVJP010000019.1 GCA_027028225.1 Candidatus Parcubacteria bacterium | reverse complement strand
TATAGTTCCACTTTCTGTATTTGTTCTCTCTATAGGTATAATGCTTG
Source organism: Candidatus Parcubacteria bacterium (assembly GCA_027028225.1). Classification (GTDB taxonomy): domain Bacteria; phylum Patescibacteriota; class Minisyncoccia; order Phycocordibacterales; family UBA1006; genus UBA1006. The sequence continues at coordinate 1,923 of JALVJP010000019.1, read as the reverse complement.
GATACCTTGCGAGTATGCTCGTGGTGAGAAGATATTTGAAGAGGTAGCAAAAAACAATAGCGTAATGCTATTGTTTTGTTATAGTTAGATAAGTAATAGTTAATAATATTTCTATATATGTCTTTAAACTTTGTTTCATTCCTCATAGCTTTCTTAGCACTGGTTATTGCTTCAAAAAATTCGCGAAGAATTGCAGAATTGGAAAATAAAAACTCCGCAGAGAATGAAGTAATAAAGCAAGAACTAGCTACAACAAGTAATTCTTTCCAGGGGGAGGAATACAATTATTCTAATACTAATGAAGAAGTTGCTTCTACAGAGCAAAACTCTCCACTAGAAAAGAACTTTGGTTTTGATGACAAGTTTTTGGCTTGGTTGAAAATAAATCCCCTTATGAAGATTGGAACCCTATTTATTCTTGCTGCCTTTTCCTGGTTTGTGAGCTACGCTTATGGTCAGGGGTGGCTTGGTCCTCACGAGCTCATATTCTCTGGAATATTCATTTCCCTTGCAGTGGTGCTATATGGATTCTTTGATACCTATAAATCTCGCGAACGAGGTCTTACTATCCTCGGATTAGGAAATGTAATGCTCCTTATGGTTATTTTTGCTGCACGCTACGCCTATGATATGTTTAACGCAAATATCGCACTTGGTTTAATTGTTAAATCTTAGAGCGTTGTTTACACATTTCCAATAATCTGGACAACAATTATTCAGATAATAATGTAAACAACATCATGACAAATAGAAACGGACACAGAGGACAAAAACTTACCGTACAGAATAGAAAAGAAATATGGAAACAATGGAGTACGAGAAAATACACAAAGATAGCATTGGCAAAAGAGTGGAACGTATCTCGTCAAACTATAGGAAAAGTTATTGCACGAGCACGTGTAGGCATCTTTGCTCCTCTTGATAGTACTAACCATAGGTACAAGGATATCGCCTATGGGATGAGACATATTGCAAAAGTAGAGAAAACAATAGAAGAAAAGAAGAAAAAACAAGCAAAGAGATATAACAAAAGCTATCCAGGTGAAATGCTTCATTTCGATACGAAACAACTTCCCCTCATCGAAGGCGAAAGTAAAACAAGTACACGAGAGTATCTCTTTGTTGCGATTGATGATTTTTCACGAGAACTCTATGCAGATATTCTCCCAGATAAGTCTCAATTCTCTTCTTCAACCTTTCTCGAAGCTGTGATTGATCAATGTCCCTATACCATAGAGATTGCATACTCAGATAATGGAAAAGAATACAAAGGAAAAGATACTCATGCATTTGTAGAAACGTGTAATGCCTATGGAATCAAACAAAGATTTACACGTATAAAGAAACCACAAACAAACGGAAAAGCTGAACGTGTGATACGCACGCTCATGGATATGTGGCACAGAAAAACACGATTCAAGAATCGTGCTCATCGTCTCAAAGAACTCAAACGTTTTGTGAATTGGTATAACACAGTAAAACCTCATTCAGGAATTAATTATTTGACCCCAGAAGAGAAGTTGATAGAGTACTTTTATCCAGAGAATTTGTAGTGAGAAGTGTTAACAACGCTATGGATTCTAACAGTTAATTAAAGACTATTGGAATAATGGAGAAGGTGCTCACTATTAAATATACAACAGCAAACATATCGCAACGATTAATGTTGCTTTGAGGATTAATCTTTATCACCACCTTATAAATAACAAGGGTGATAAAATTTACAAAAACAGTAGCAAATGCTATCCCTCCGAGAAAAACTGCTAAATCAAAATGTTCTAGACTTTTTAGAAAACTAAACGACAATATTATAATTGAGATAATAGAGGTAAAGGCAAAATCCGGGTCTTTTAGACCCGGTTTTTTCTCTTGTTTTTGCGGTTTTCAAAGTATTCATCTATTATCTTTAACCTCAATTCTTTT
>JALVJP010000018.1 GCA_027028225.1 Candidatus Parcubacteria bacterium | reverse complement strand
CCATGGAGGGCCTGGTCCCGGACAAACAGGTCCAGTATATCTTTGTTTGTTAGATGGCAATATGTGGGATTATGAATTTGCAGCACTTACCGACCCCATAGCAGCACATAAAAAAGTATTTTGGATGCAGCAATGCCGATCAGGTGGCTTTTATGATGACCTAGAAGCTAGTAATACTGTGTTTCATTCAGCTTGCCAACCTGAAGAGTTTGCAAGAACGGCGGACAATCTTGATTTCTCAGGAAATCAGGTTGAAGAGTGGGATTTTTATTATTCCGGCGGAGATTTTTATCGTCATGGCGAATTTAATTTTCATGTTTATTCTGCAACTATTGGCGAATCACCTGCTTTTGTAGATAATTACAATGGGCAACCATACACGGAAGCTGATGAAAACAATGATAATTACATATCAGTACTGGAGAGCTACAACTGGGAGGACGCTCATGAATCAATTGATGTGGGAGGAATGTATCCTGGCGAAGACCCATTACTGTCCGATATAGGTAATATCGGAGCATATACATCATTAGAATATCCAACTTTACTTCATACTGATATCACAGCTAATGAATCTCATAGAGGATTGATAGGTATTTCAAAAGATGTTCATATCACATCAGGGAAACAATTGCAGTTGATTTCAAATTCAGATGTGTATCTTTTGAATAGTGCTGATTTGATTGTAGATGAAGGAGCAACCCTAATAATCGGAGATAACGTAACCATAAGTGGCAATTCTGCCAACAAAATTATAGTAAACGGAAATATCCAAATCGGTCAAAATGTTACTTTCAACAAGCATGGCAATACAGGTTATTTCTACGGTTTGGTCTTGAATAACAATTATGCACAAACTACGATTGATAATGCCGTTTTTAATGAAACGCAATTTAGAAATTATGGTTATGAATTGGACATTACCAATTCTACATTCAACGATTGTGGCTGGGTCTATTCTTTTCGTGGTTATGTAACAGTTGAAGATTGTGCCTTTACCGAAACTTGGCTCTATCTCGAAAATCAAACAAATGATTTGGATATGACTGCCACGGTAAACAATTCAACTTTTAACAATGTAAATTCGCACGTTGGTATTGATGTATGGAATTACGGAAAGTATTTAATCCAAAACAACGATATAAAAGCATATCATAATGGTATTCAGATATGTAATTCGGGCGATGGAAATTCAGGAAATCAGAATATTTTCGATAATGAAATTCACGACTGTAACAATTGTGGTATTTTGGCATACAATACAACCGGTTCATTTGCAGAAAATTTCGTCCACAATAACAACTTCGGTATTAAATTGATGAATAGCTGTAACATTGCCTTTGCCGGGAATGCTGGTGCTACCACGAATTCGCAGACCAATTATATCACTAATAATGACGATATTGAGATTTATATTTCAAAGTATAGTTTTCCTTGGTATTTTCATTATAATGTAATTATAGATGAAGACAATGCAGGCAATCCGGATGATCCATTGTTGTATTTTGCATATCCTGAGGGAGGCAAGGTTTACCAAAAAGACATCCGGTATAATTGTTGGGGAAACAATTTTACGGCAAGTGAAGATCTATATCCTTACACGTATTTTAATTACACCCCTACTTGGTGCCCAAATGGCATTCCAATAGAAACCGATTTGGCCGAACAGTTATATTTAGATGGTAGAACACAGTTTGAAGCCCAACAATATAATGAGGCAAAAGCAACATTTTTGTTATTAATTGACCAATTCCCCAAAACGGAGTATGCCGTATCTGCTATGAAAGAACTCGTTATTTTGGAAAAATATGCTTCCAATGACTATACTGCTCTAAAAAATTACTACCAAACCAATGACAGCATTCAAGCTGATACAATTTTACAAAAACTTGCGAGTTCCTTGTCAAACAAGTGTGATGTAAAGCTTGAAAATTGGTCTGCTGCCATTGATTATTACGAAAATGTTATCCTT
>JALVJP010000017.1 GCA_027028225.1 Candidatus Parcubacteria bacterium | reverse complement strand
TGCATTTTTCGCAATTTGGCGGAGTGGTGCTTCGAGGGAACGGAGGACAAGTTCAAATCCTGCGCGCTCCTCATCCATAAAGTTTTTGATCGCCTTTCCTTTGAGCTTTTCAGCAATTTTGACGAGTGCAGTTCCTCCTCCTGCGATGATTCCTTCCTCGAGCGCTGCCTTTGTCGCGTTTACCGCATCTTCAATCTTATCTTTAAGATACTTCATTTCGGATTCTGTTGCAGCTCCTACGCGAATAACTGCAACCCCACCACTAAGCTTCGCAATACGCTTTTCAAATTTTTCCTTATCCCACTTACTCTCAACAGCATCAAGCTGTTTTTTGAGGTGTTCAATGTATTGCTTAATGTGCTTTTCTTCTCCTTTTCCTCCAACAATGATTGTGTCGTCTTTTGATGCGACAACTTTATCCGCAGATCCAAGGTGGGCGATAGTGACATCTTCAAGCTTCATGTCGAGTCCAGAGTCGATGAAGCTTGCTCCGGTTACAGTGGCAATATCGATGAGCTCTTGTTTCTTACTGTCTCCAAATCCAGGAGCCTTGATTGCGAGGATATTCATCGCCCCACGAAGCTTGTTGAGAATGAATGTTGCGAGTGCCTCTCCCTCAATTTCGTCTGCAATAATGACGAGGTCTTTCTTTCCCATTCTCGCAAGCTCTTCGAGAAGCGGAAGAATTTCTTTCATTGAGTTTACCTTGTGGTCGGTAACAAGAATCATTGGGTTCTTAAGTTCTGCACGCATTTTTTCTGGATTGGTAATCATGTAAGGAGATACGTACCCGCGCGAGAACTCAATTCCTTCCACGACTTCGTTATCAATTCCAATTGTTTGTGATTCTTCTACAGTGATAACTCCATCGTTTCCAACTTTTTTAATCGTTTCTGCGATAATCTTTCCGATTTCTTCAGATTCTGCGGAAACGGATGCTACATGAATAATCTCTTCATCAGAGCTTATCTTTTTTGCGTTCTTGTCGAGTTCGCTTCGGATAAGTTCTGATGCCTTTTGGATTCCTGTTTTGAGACTCATTGGGTTTGCTCCCATTGCAACCACTTTCATTCCCTCTGTTACGATTGCGTGGGTGAGAACGGTTGCGGTTGAGGTTCCATCTCCTGCGCTATCGTTCGTCTTGTTCGCAACCTCTTTAATGACGGAAGCCCCAAGATTTTCCATTTTATCCTTGAGTTCAATTTCTTTCGCAATAGAAACTCCGTCGTTTGTGATAGAAGGGGAGCCGAACCCACGATCGATAATTGCATTTCTTCCGCGAGGTCCGATAGTTGTGCGAACTGCATCTGCAACAACATCCATCCCTCGCTTCATTCGTGTTCGTGCTTCGTCTTTAAAAATTACTTCTTTTGCCATAGTCTTTAATGTTGATTAACGAATAAAATTACTTATCTTCAATAACTGCGAGAACATTTGTTTCGGAGATAATATCGTAAGTTTCATCTCCAAGTTCGACCTTTTCTCCCCAAGAGAAGAGAACCTTATCACCTACTTTGAAGTTGAGTTCTCCCTTCTCTTGTTTTTCTTTAAGTTTTGGACCAATTTCCTCCACAATTCCCATATTTCGTGGAGTATTTTCCTCTTTACTCTTTACATAGATTCCGGATGAGAGTTTTTTCTCCCCCTCATCTTTTTTTATTCTCTTTACGAGAACGCGATCTGCTAATGGCTGTATCTTCATATCTCTAAATAACCTTTTACTTAAATGGATAATCTTATAAAAGCAGAAGTATTGTAACGCGAAGACAATTTTTGACAAGTTTTTCATAGGTATGAAAATGTTGTCTATTATTATCTTAATAAATGTTTTCCTCTCGTGTATAATATTCATTATTTCATAACTATTGTTATACTGTATATGTATGAAAGTGATACTAAAAAAATTTGTGAAAGGGGTAGGAAGAGAAGGGGAAGTCGTAGATGTGTCTGACGGATATGCGAAAAACGCTCTCTTTCCAAAAAAGCTCGCTGTTCCAGCTACAAAAGCAGCTATCAGTGTATATGAGACAAAAAAGAAATCAGAAGAGATGAAGAAAAAGAGAGAAGAGAAGGAAATGCTTTCATCCCTCTACGAACTTGATGGGGAGGTGTTTGAAATGAAAGGGAAAGCAAACGAGAAGGGAAAGCTCTATACGAGTATTCATATGAAAGATGTTAAAAAAGCTCTAGAACAAGAAAAAGGAATGAGGGTGAGCGATAAACTCTTTCGTTCAGAAATTACAATTAAAGAACTTGGAGATTATGAAATACTACTTGAGGCGTTTGGAGAAAGAGGAAAACTTACTATTCGAGTTAATGCTGAGTGAGAAAAACCGCTTATAGACAGAGCGGTTTTTCTTAGATAAGTTTTAATACTCCAGAATAGAGGAGCACCATGGAGATAGAGACGAGAATTCCGATGATAACCATCGCTCTATGTGCCCTCCGTCTTCCTCTTTTTGTAAACAAATTCATAATTTCCTTTTTTGTTAGAATTACGGTATAATGAACTTATTATACCTATGAGACGCACAAAGACAAGTAATATATTTCAATCATTTCAGAAGATTATTTCATCACCGGCTGTGATTATTGTTCTTTTTGTGGTCGCTGGGTTTCTTTTTGCACGATCAATTCCGATGTGGAGAACAAAGAGTATTGTTACGCAGAGAGTTCAGGAACGAGAACGACGCTATGAAGAATTAGAGAAACGCAACAGGGAACTCGATGAACTTCTTAAACTCATCTCTAAGGATGAAGGGAAGAGGCAAATTCTAAAACAGTATTACGATCTTGGAGAAGATGGGGAAAGGATTATTTTTCTCACAACAAATGAGAAAAACCATGATTGAGGATGTGCGGATAGGGGGAATTGAACCCCCGACTCATCCTTGGCAAGGATGTGTTTTACCATTAAACTATATCCGCATGAGAAGTAATTTCATTTTACTTCTCTTTTTTCTTTTGTAAATTTTTTCTCCGCTTCATACTTTCTCCTATAAATGCAACGAAGAGTGGGTGAGGGGAGAGTGGCCGTGCTTGGAGTTCTGGATGGAATTGTGTTGCAATGAAGAATGGGTGGAGCTTTCTATCGAGTTCTATGATTTCCGGAAGTTTTCCTTCTACTGACCACCCACTCACTCTCATTCCATGCTTTTTAAGAAGAGGAACGTATTCAGGGTTGAGTTCGTAGCGATGGCGATGTCTTTCGGATATCTCATCTTGTTTATATACCTTCCTCGCAAGCGATCCTTTTGAGAGCCGCGCACGATATGCCCCAAGTCGCATACTTCCGCCTAACTTCTTCTCCTTAATGAGTTTCTTCTGCTCCTCCATTGTGGTGATAATTGGGGCGCTCCCTCGTATCTTTCGTTCATCAGATTCTGCATTCTCTATTCCACATACATTTTTTGCAAATTCAATTGCCGCGCGTTGCATTCCAAGACAGAGTCCGAGGAAGGGAATTGCGTGTTCTCGTGCGTAACGAATCGCCATATCTTTTCCATTGATTCCTGTATTTCCAAAACCACCAGGAACAAGGATTCCGTCATACTTTTTCAACTCATTTACCTTTTGCTTTCCTGTTTCGAAATCGCGCGAATTAAACCAATGGAGGATAACTTTTGCCTTGTTTGTAAAACCTGCGTACTTGAGTGCTTCAATGACAGAGACGTATGCATCAGTGAGGGCAAAGTCTCCGGAGGAGAAGTATTTTCCTACAATCGCGATATGAGCCTTATCACGAAGTTTCTTTGTGGAGCGAGTGAATGTTTCCCATTTCTTCGCCTCCTCTTGTGCTTCTCTATTTCTCTTTTTCCTAATGTGAAGTTTATGGAGTATCCGTTGATCAAGCTTTTCTTGAATAAAGTATTCTGGGATATCATAGATAGAAGAAATGTCAGGTGCGGAGATAATATCTTCTCTATTGAGGAGCGATGCCTGCGCAATCTTTTCCTTGCGAGGAATATCAAGTGGCTTCTCTCCTCGCGCAACGATGATGTCGGGAAATACCCCTGATTCTTGAAGTGTTCGGATTGCTTGTTGTGTCGGTTTCGTCTTCATCTCTCCAAGATTTTTTGGAATAGGGAGATAGGAAACAAGTACAAAGAGTACATCGTCAGGTTGTTTTCGTTTCATCATTCTCGCAGCTTCAAGGAAGAGAATGTTCTCATACTCTCCAACTGTTCCTCCAATCTCCACGACCATAATTTCTGCATCCTGCTTTTTCGCAGCTTTTTGTATTTGTTTAATAACCGCGAGAGGAATGTGAGGGACGACAGAAACCGTTTTGCCGTCATAACGAAGTGCACGCTCATCTTGAATTACTTTTTGATAAATTGATCCGGTAGTGATGTAGGATTCTCGTGTGAGCGATTGGTTGAGGAAACGCTCATAGTTTCCCATGTCTTGATCTGTTTCGTGACCATCTTCAAGAACGAATGTCTCTCCGTGTTCAATCGGATTGAGCGTTCCTGCATCCACATTAATGTAGGGATCAATTTTCACTGCAGAGACGCGGTATCCAGCCATCTGGAGAATCTTTCCTATGGAAGAGGAGGTAATTCCTTTTCCAACACCCGACATCACACCTCCTACAACGAAGATATATTTTGTTTTTTGTTTTTGTTTCTTCATAAGTCGTTTAAAAATAAATAAAGAGAAAAACGAGGCTTCGAAAAACCTCGTTTTATTTTCTCTGAGAGAGGGTATGTTTGTCCTCAATCTTCATGCTTTGAGTTTAGCAAAAGAGGAATAGTCTCGCAAGCTTTATGTGAGCTGTTCCCAAATAAAGTAGTTTATTTTTTCTTCTTGTTTTTCTATGTATCCTTCTGGACGAAAATGTTCCTCATCAAGCTCAACAAGAAAGTAGTAGTTAAGATAGATTGATTGAAGTCCGGGATAGCTCCATGATATAAAAGAATGAGTCTCACTTCCTTCTTCTTGAATGTTTAGAGAGGGGCTAGAAATTCCAAGCTCTTCGTATATTCCTCTCTTAATTGCTTCGATAGGGGATTCTTTCGGGAGTATCTTTTCAGATATTGACCTTTCTCGTACACGAATTCTAATTCTTCCATCCTTGAATACCTGCTTTTCCTCTTTCAGTTTCCATGTAATTCCATCTTTATCTCTGTAGAAAATATCCGCTGTCGCAATTTCAACTATACGCAGAAGTTTTCCAGATGCTGTTTGGAAGAGTGTCGTTTCTCCTAGTGTAATTTCTTTCAGGAGAGATTCGAGTGATTTAGCACCACCTCTTCCAAAATGAGAGGTATCAATTCCAGATGTGCTAAGTATTTTCTCAAGTTCAGAAAGATTCGTAATACTAGGAATATACTTCATATGTATTGAAAGTATAACATATATCGTTTGTTAAGTAAATATAGAGGAGTTTGACTATATTGTATTGACTTGTATGATTTTAATAGAAACCATAAAAATAAAAAAAATGAAAACAAAAAAAACAAGAATTAAAGAGATTGATATTCCTTTAATTCAAGAGGAAATGAAGTTGTCAGATTACAACAAGATGTTATCTCGCGACTTTGATGACTATATTCCACAGCATGTGGAGAAATATGTAACCTCCAAAAAAGGAGGGAGTGCCATATATCGTTTTTTCGATGGAAAAGGAAATAGTGTATTCATTGTCGATAAACACTTATTTCCATTCGAAAAAATGAAAAAACTTAACAAGGAATACTACCTCTCTGTTTCTACGGAGGGAGAAGGTGTTCTCTGGAAACTAGGAAAAGATGGGGTATTAGATTCCGTATCTGGAATGTTTGAGTTTAATGGATGTAAAATAAAGTCTGTAGGATATCGAAGTAAAAAAAGAATTTTCGTTATTAATTGTAGTAACGATAAAAGATTCTTCATTAATCTTGAGACAAGGAGGATTGCGACTCTATTTTCGATAAAAAATTTTTATGGACAAGATGAAATTTTGTGCGTTTCAAAATACGGGACGCACTGTGTATTAAAAATTAATACCATGGAGC
>JALVJP010000016.1 GCA_027028225.1 Candidatus Parcubacteria bacterium | reverse complement strand
CTTACATTTTGATTATAGAGATACAGCTATTATGAGAGATGAAATTATAGAAAAAGTAATTATTAAATTAAAAGAAATAGAACCTCATATTTTTTCAAAATTAACAAAAGATAATATCAAAGAAGAAAACTATACAAAGCATATTTTTAAAGCCTTATTATCTTTTCAAAAAGATGCGATTAAAAATGCAGAAACCTTATTAAAATCTTATGGAAATAATCATAAGCCTGAAGATGATAATCCATCAACAACAGTACATAGATTGGTAGTTTTATTAAACAATTTAAAAACATCTAACAAATCCTTACACCAAACAGGTAAAACTGTCGGTGAAGTTGGTCGTTATGCACCAAAATAGATATAGGTAACCAATAGAAATGACAAAAGAGCAAATAAAATCTAAAAAACGAGTTACAAATTATGGTGAGGTTTTTACTCATCAAAGAGAAGTGAATGCTATGCTTGATTTGGTAAAAACTGAGTCTTTTAGGATAGATTCGAGATTTTTAGAACCTGCTTGTGGGAGCGGTAATTTTCTTGTTGAGATTTTGCAAAGAAAATTAGCAACAGTAGAACAAAAGTATGCCAAAAATCAAATAGAGTATGAAAAATATGCTATAATAGCTATATCAAGTATTTACGGTATTGATATTTTAGAGGATAATGTAAAAGAAGCTAGAGAGCGACTTTTTGAGATTTTTGATAAATACTATACAAAAAGATATAAAAAAAGTTGTAAAGATGAGTGCAGAGAGAGTGTTAGATTTATCCTTAAAAGAAATATCTTATGTGGAGATGCTCTCACTCTTTTAGACAATGATGGTAAGCCTATAGTTTTTTCTGAGTTCTCAGCTGTAAATGCTGTCATGATAAAAAGGAGAGATTTTACTTTGGATAATTTGTTAAAAGCAGAGAGTGCAAAAGTAAAAGGAGGTCTTTTTGATGATATTTATGAGAGTGACCCCGCTTTTTTGCCAAAACCCATAAAAGAGTATCCACTAATCCATTTTTTGAAGTTGGCTAATCATGGATAACATAAACTATAATCCAGATGTATTAGATGCTATCGCAAATCTTAGTAATGATGAAGTCTTTACACCACCAAAACTGGTAAATAAGATACTTGATATGCTACCACAAGAACTTTTTAAAAGTCCAACAACCACTTTTTTAGATCCTGTGAGTAAATCGGGAGTATTTTTAAGAGAGATAGCAAAAAGGCTTATGAAAGGTTTAGAAAAAGAGATACCAGATGTGCAAACAAGAGCAAATCATATCTTTAAAAACCAACTCTTTGGCATAGCTATAACAGAGCTAACTTCTTTGCTATCTCGAAGAACTCTTTATGGAACAAAAACAGCAAATAACAAATACTCCTTTTGCACAAAGTTTAAAACAAAAGAGGGAAATATACTCTTTAGTGATACTAAACACAGTTGGAAAAATGGAAAATGTATATTTTGCGGAGCAAGTAAGGAAGTATATGATAGAGATGAAAGCTTAGAGAGTTATGCTTATGAGTTTATCCACACAGAAAAACCACAGGAGTTATTTGGCATGAAATTTGATGTAATTATAGGAAATCCACCGTATCAGTTAAAAGATGGGGGAGCAGGGGCAAGTGCAAAACCAATTTATCATAAGTTTATCCAACAAGCTAAAAAGCTAAATCCGAAATATATGAGTTTCATTATTCCTGCAAGATGGTATAATGGAGGTAAGGGATTAGATGAATTTAGAAAAGAGATGTTAAATGATGATAGATTAGCCCAATTGCATGATTTTCCAGATACTTCAGATTGTTTTCCGGGATTAAATATTAGAGGTGGGGTGTGTTATTTTCTTTGGGATAAACAACATAGTGGAAAATGTGAAATATACAATTACAAAAATAGCAAAGTTATAAATCACACAAAACGAAATTTATTGGAAAAAGATATAGATATTTTCATTAGATATAATGCGGCTATTGATATAT
>JALVJP010000015.1 GCA_027028225.1 Candidatus Parcubacteria bacterium | reverse complement strand
ACATCGAGGAAATTCTCTACCCCGCAATGGAATCGGGAGTGCTTGATATTATTATCGGAAAAGGACCTTCTGCACGCACCATTCAACTCGATCTCCCTCCATTTACCCTCATCTCTGCAACAACGAAAATTGCGGCGGTAAGTTCACCACTCCGTTCTCGTTTCTCAGGAGGAGTATTCAAACTTGAGTTCTACACAGATGAGGAAATGGTGCGTATCTTGAAACAATCTGCAGAAAAACTTGGTCTTGAAATCGGAGATGATGCGCTCTGGGAAATTGCGAAGCGTTCTCGCTCCACCCCTCGTTTTGCGAACCACTTCCTTAAACGCATTCGTGATTATGCGGAAGTTCACAAAAAAGAGTTTACTCCAGATATAATCCATGAAGCGTTCGAACTTATCGGAGTAGACCCTGAAGGATTAAGAAGAGAGGATAGGAAATACCTTGAGTTGATGATTGATAAGTTTGGAGGAGGTCCGGTAGGACTAAAAACGATTGCAAGTGCGAGTCACGAAGAGTTAGATACGATTGAGTCAGTGGTAGAGCCTTACCTTGTGCAGAAAGGATTCATTGAATTTACCCAACGAGGGCGTATCGCAACAGAGAAAGCAAAAGAACATTTGAAAAAGTCATTATTTTCTATAGGATAAGAGTATATGTCAGGACATAACAAATGGTCAAAAATTAAACACAAAAAAGCAGCGAGTGATGCGAAGAAATCAAAAATCTTCTCAAAAATTGTCCGCCTCATTCAGGTGGAAGCAAAAGCAGCAAAGGGAGATGTAAACTCCCCTCGCTTAAAGATGGCAATTGAAAAGGCAAAAGCAGTAAATATGCCAAAAGAGAACATCGAACGTGCTATCAAGAAAGCGAATGAGGTAGGAAACACAACAGAAGTTCTCTTTGAAGCATACGGACCAGGAGGAATTGGAATTATCATTACAGGACTCACCGATAACAATAATCGCACGAGCTCAGAGATTAAACACATTCTCTCAAAGAACGGAGGATCTCTTGGAACACCCGGTTCTGTTTCATGGAACTTCACAAAAAACCCTGATCAAAGCTGGATCCCAAACTCAACAATGGAACTTCCTGATGATGACAGAGAAAAGTTAGAGAAACTTATAGATCTCCTAGAGGATCACGATGATGTGCAGGAGGTGTATACAAATCTTGTAGATGAGGAAGAATAAGTTTTTGTAGGAAAGAGCGGTTGTTACACACCGCTTTTTCTTTGGTGGATTCCGGACCTGCCTGCCGGCAGGCAGGTCAAGTCCGGAACGGCAGGAGGGCGAGGATTTCATCCTCGCCCTCCTGCTTTATAGAGTGAACAAGTTAGCGAAAAGCGGGCGGCGCATTTGCGCCGCCCGCTTTTCCTATTTTCTACAATTTCTCTCTTAGAAACTAAAACTCATTCTCTCTCGGGCGATATTGGAGTGCTTCGAGTATATGATGTTCTTGTATCTGCTCTGACTGCTCCATATCCGCAATTGTGCGAGCGAGTTTAATCACACGATGGTACGCGCGAGGGGAAAGTTGCATCTTTTCCGCACTCGCGTTGAGTATCTGCTTTACTGATGCCGAAAGTGGTTCCGCTTGAATATCACGTGCGTGCATCTCACGGTTGAGCTTTCGCTCTCCTTTTCTCTTGAAAGAGAATGCTCGTGCGCGCACTACACGCTCGCGGATTGTTGGTGATTCTTTCTCTCTCTTCTCACTAGTAGAAAGTTTCTCATAATCGATATGCTCCACAGGAAGCCAAATATCAATACGATCTATAATCGGTCCTGAAATCTTCTTCTGGTAGCGCTGAATATCGTAGGGAGTGCAGGTGCAAGTTTTCACTTCAGATCCGTAGTATCCGCAAGGACAAGGGTTCATTGCGGCAATGAGGATGAAGGACGCAGGAAAGACCGCAGTTCCTTGTGCACGTGAGATATGTACCACTCGATCTTCAAGCGGTTGACGGAGCGCCTCTAACACCTTTCGGTCAAACTCCGGAAACTCATCAAGGAAGAGCACTCCTCGATGTGCGAGTGTAATCTCTCCCGGTTTAATATGTGTTCCTCCTCCGATAAGAGAAACATAGCTTGAGGTATGGTGTGGTGCGCGAACAGGTGGGTGGGTGAGCACCTCCTCATTTCCAAGTTCCCCTGCGATTGAGTGAATTCCTGTAATCTCAAGAATCTCTTCACGAGAGAGTGGGGGGAGAATGGAGATAAACGCCTTCGCGAGCATCGTCTTTCCTGTACCTGGAGGTCCATAAAGCACCACATTATGTCCACCAACCGCAGCGATTTCTAATCCGCGCTTCACGAGCTCCTGTCCGCGGATATCTGCAAAATCAACAGAGAAGTTTGTTTCTCTATGAGAAATCTGTGTGAGTTCTTGTGGAGTGAGTTCCTCTCTCACCTCTCGCTTCTCATCAATGTGTGCAATCACTTCTTTCAAATGAGATGTAGGGTAGATAGTAATTTCATCAATGAGCGCCGCCTCTCGTGCATTCTCACGAGGAAGAAACACCTCACGGATTCCCTCCTCTTTCGCGCGTTGCACAATTGGGAGAATTCCTCTCACTGGTTTGAGTGTTCCGTCGAGTGAGAGTTCTCCGATGAAGAGTTTCCCCTCTGGGTCAAAATGAATCTCTCCGCTCGAGAGGAGATAGCCAAGCGCAATTGCGAGATCGTGATACGCACCTTCTTTTTTCAACTCCGCTGGCGCAAGTGCGATAACGAGTTTCTCATTTTTTGATTTCGGCGCTTGGTATCCTGCATTCTTAATTGCAGAGTTCACACGATCGCGCGCCTCATCTACCGCCTTTGACGCCATTCCTACAATAGAGAATGAGTGGAGTCCGCGAGAGATATCCACCTCCACAGAGACAAGCGATGCGGAGAGTTTGTCTGGTTGTGCTGATGTGAGCTTTGAAAACCTCATAATCATTCCAAGTATAGCGGAAAGCAAACAAATAGTGTAGAATACAAGTGCTATGTCATTGAGTTCACTCTTATTTGGAAAAAAAGATGAGAAAGAGAAAGTAGAAATTAAGAAAACAGCAGTTCCTGTTCTTCCGGGAGAAATTTACCAAACCGCAAAACTCCAATTACAGGACATCCTCGCACCTGCTGCTTTGGAAGTAAGTTTAAAATCCTTAAAAATATCAGGAAAATTCGCAAAAACTTTTTTTGTGATGGCATACCCTCGATACATCAACGATGGGTGGCTCGCGCCAATCATTAATCTCGATAAAGTGTTTGATATTGCAATCCACATCCACCCAATCCCAACTGATAAGATTCTTAAAAAGTTCAAGAAAAAAGTTGCAGAGGTCCAATCACAAATTATGGATAGGGAAAAGAAAGGTCTCGTCCGTGATCCAGTACTCGACACTGCATACCAAGATTTAGAACAACTTCGTGATTCACTTCGACAGGCACGAGAGAAGATATTTTCAATAGGTCTTTACATTACAATTTATGGAGATGATGAGGATGAATTATTTGAAGTTGAAAATGAAATTCGCTCTGTCCTTGAAGCGAAACTTATTTACCTCAAACCTGCTCTCTTTCAACAAGTAGAAGGATTCTTCTCAGTCGCACCACTTGGACAAGATCAACTTCTCGTCCATACCAAACTCAATACAGGACCTGTCTCTGCATTTTTTCCATTTATGTCCTCTGATCTCACTGACAATAAGGGAATTCTCTATGGAATTAATAGATCAAATTCAGGACTCGTAATTTTTGATCGTTACTCACTTCCAAATTACAATTCAGTAACATTTGCAACATCTGGTGCGGGAAAATCATATGCGACAAAACTCGAAATTCTCCGAACGATGATGTTTGACACTGAAGTAATCGTTATTGACCCGGAACGAGAGTATGAATACCTCGCGGAAGCAGTAGGGGGGCGTTACTTTAATATCTCCCTCTCATCAGAACACCACATCAATCCATTCGATGTTCCTATCCCTGCAGATGACGAAGACCCAGCAGACGTGCTTCGTTCTCACATCATTCATCTTGTAGGACTTTTTCGTATTCTCTTAGGAGGTCTTAGTTCGGAAGAAGATTCTATTATTGATAGAGCAATTACTGAAACATATGCATTAAAAGATATTACTGCAGAAAATGATTACCATGATCTTGAACCACCTCTCATGTCTGATTTTGAAATGGTGCTCTCCTCAATGGAGGGGAGTGAATCACTCCTCACTCGTCTCACAAAATTTACGCATGGAACATGGGCTGGTTTTATCAACCAACCATCAAATGTAGACATCAACAAAAAACTTGTAGTATTCTCTATTCGTGATATGGAAGACGATCTTAAACCTGCGGCAATGTATATCATCACGAACTACATTTGGAATGCAGTGAGGAAGAACATTAGAAAACGTCTTCTTGTGGTTGATGAGGCATGGATTATGATGAAGACAGATGATACTGCATCCTTTCTCTTTATGATTGCAAAACGAGGACGAAAGTACTATATTGGACTCTCTACCATCACGCAGGATGTGGGGGATTTCGTAAAATCAAAGTATGGAGTTCCTATTATCACGAACTCTTCTCTCCAACTCCTCCTAAAACAATCTCCTTCTGCAGTTGATACACTTCAAGAAATATTTCGACTTACTGATCAAGAAAAATATCTCCTTATGGAATCAAGTGTTGGAGAAGGTATCTTTTTTGCAGGATTAAAACATGTGGCAATCAAAATTATTGCTTCATACACTGAAGATCAAATAGTAACTTCAGATCCTGCACAACTTCTCTCTATTAAGAAAGCAAAAGAAGAGAGAAAGAAATCAATGCAAGAGAGAAATGATGGTGAATTTATTAACTAACGAAGCGAGAGTAAGTAAAAAGAGAGAATGTTACCCATTCTCTCTTTTTACTTCTCTTGTTCCTAATTTACGATGAATATATTTCTCTTGAATGATAATAAATATATTTGAAACAAACCAATAGAGTGCAAGTGCTCCCCCTGCTATATATGCAACTATAGTAATAATAATAGGCATTGTGTATTTCATAGAGGATCCAACAGATTCCATCATCTTTTCTTGTGCAGTTTTTTCAACAACCCCGTCTTTCTCTTCTATCTTTTTTCTTAATGAAGAAGATAAATTAAGATAAATATACTGTGTAATCCCTGTGAGGAGTGCAAGGAGAATACTCTTCTCTGCGAGATTTATTCCAAAACTTGTGAGATTTACTACATCCGGTTTAGACACAAAATTATAGAGAAGTGAGCTATCAAGACCTTTCACAGAAAAATTCTGAAATACACGATAGAGTGCGATAATAATGGGGAGCTGAATAAGGATTGTAAAAAAACTCGAGAAAGGGTTTACCCCATGCTCTTTATAGAGCTCCATCGTCTTCTTTGCTTGCTCTTGTTTATCAGGATAGTTCTTCTGAATTTCCTTCAGCTTTCCTTTAATTCTACTCATTCCAATTTGTGTTTTTAACGCTTTGAATGAGAGAGGGTAGAGAATAATGCGCACAATAATAGTAAGAATTATTACTGCAATAAACATTGAATGAAGTGGAAAAACAGAAACAAAAAATACAAGTGCATTATAGAGTGGTTTATAAAAAAGAATATTCCAAAAATGTGAAAACATATACGAGTAAGTCTAGTAAATTATTTTAACAAGTAAAGTTTTTTTCTCTCTTTTCCTTCAAAAGAAGAAAATCTCGCTCTAAATCAGAAAAAGATATATCTTTTTTATTTCCAATAAAAGAAACAATTATGCAGGTACCCTGTGGATAAGTATTAAATATATTTTCGTACTTTTTTATAAGTTCATACACCCTCCTTTTTAAGGTATTTCTCTCAACCGCAGTCTTTATTTTTTTCTTAGAAACAGAAACAGAAAATTTTATGAGAGATGGTGAACAAAAAAATATTTTAAAGAGGAGTAGTTTTCCTTTAAAAGAGTCTTTTTTATAAGATTTCTTCTTAATAAGGGAAAAATCTTCTCTCTTCATTTTTATTCTATGGTGTATCAT
>JALVJP010000014.1 GCA_027028225.1 Candidatus Parcubacteria bacterium | reverse complement strand
CTATTTCCCACTAATCATATTTTTTTTCATCACATTGATACTCAATGTGATGAAAAATGTTCCTCAATTGTAAGCTTCTCATCATATCGTTTTCGCTTCCCCCACACGAAGAGTGCGACAAGTCCATACATTACAACAAGCCACCATGGGGAGAATGGTGCGAATTCAATATTCGCGATACGAAGTGAGGAAAAGAATTGTGCAACACGAATAATGTAACGAAGCGAATAGGTGCTAAGGAATATGAGAATCGGTGTAAGAAATGGAAGGAGAGAGGAACTTATCACAAGGAGGAATCCAAGGAGCATCGCGATTGGGACCATAAAGAGCACGAGCATATTCACGAACGGAGAGACAAGTGAGAAGTTTCCCATCGCGTATACAATGAGTGGCATTACGAATACTTGCGCAGAGAGTGTTGCGGAGAGTGATTTACGGAATTCAAATAGATTAGGAACGAAGGAGAGAATGTTCTCAAAGAAAGGCATAAGTTCCATCAGTCCATAGGTTGCGAGGAAAGAGAGTTGAAAGGAAATGTCATATATGAGAATCCATGGATTTACGATCACCATGAGAAACGCAACGAGGAGGAGGATTCGCTCCGCAATCATTACCTTTCCAATCATTCGTGAGAGAATGAGGAAAGATGCCATGAGCGCAGCACGCACGACAGTAGGGCCTGCTCCTACGAGAATAGTGAACGCGAGAATTCCAAACCCTGCAACAATGAGTCTCCAACGGAGAGGGAGCCATGCGAGGAGGAAAATCATTGCCATGATAACAATTGAGACATTGTAGCCGGAGAGCACGACGATATGCATAAGTCCGGTTCTCCGAAACGCATTTTCGAGACTATTGGGGAGTGCAGTTTTCTCCCCGAGGAGAATTCCCGCGAGGAGTGAGGATTCTGGTTGCGGGAGAAGGAACTGTATCTTTTTAAGGAAGTAATCCTTTATTCCGTAGAGTTTCGTGGTGAGTGTAGCTTTTCCTTTTCCTACAATCTCTACTCTCTCAACAGGAGAGAGTTGGTAGAAGGTATTCTCTTTTTCAAGGTAGTGACGGTAATCAAAAATTCTCCCATTTTCCGTCTGGAAATCTTCAATAGGGCGAAGTTTTCCTGTAACAGAGAGCATTTGTCCGTAGTGGTATTGGTCCATTGTATCGCGAATAAGAAAACGAATGTGGGTATCGTAGGAAGGATGGAATACTTTATCACTCTTCCCATATTGAGGAAGAACGCTCTCAACATGGAGCGTGATTGCTTTTCTTCCGTAACTCGCTGTTTTTGGTCGTTCGCTTACCTCTCCTGTAAATTGATAGCTCTTGTCCGATTGGAGGAGCGGAATAAACTCGTTACGCACGGCTTCATGTTTTCTCAGAGAAATATCGAAACGCAAAAAGCCGAGCGAAAAAGCGACGCTCAGCACGAGTGGAAGAAACTTCCAGCGCACGGGAAGTGCGATGAGGGGAAGTGAGAGGAGGATAAGAAAGAAAGGAAAGAGAAAAGAACTAGGGAGCGGAAATACAAGTGTGTGAATTGCTACCCCGAGAAAAAATGTGATGATTGCAGTGTAGAATCCAACTTTCTCCATAGTGGTTTAGTGTGTAGGGTAGAGATTCTCAAAAGTATCGCGAAGGAGATCTGCGATTTTCTCAAACTCTTTTTCTGTTCCATCTTTTGGGAGTGCGGGACGAATGTGAATGTGCGCGTGGGGAACTTCATCACCCACCACACTCATCACAATCATTTCGGTGTTGAATGCTTTCTGCTGCACGCGTGCAACTTTTCGTGCAAGTTCCATATACTCTGCGTAAGGTTCTACATCCCATACCCAAGGGTAGACCTTCTTGGGAACAACGAGCGTATGCCCTTTTGATACAGGGAAGGCATCGAGAAAAACGATAAAGTTTTCGTCTTCGTAGAGGATGTATGCGGTAAGCTCGCGGTCAATAATTTTTTGAAATACTGTTTTTTCTTCGTTCATATGCTATCTATGAT
>JALVJP010000013.1 GCA_027028225.1 Candidatus Parcubacteria bacterium | reverse complement strand
TGTTATTAGTATCTATAATAATTAATTCTGTAATAGAGAAGCTTATGCTTCTTTCTTCTCTGCGACTTGATTAAGTACCACAGCAAAGCGCTGGAGTGGAGAATTGAGAAGGTTTGCGAACATTCCACGAAGTGTTTGCATATCTGGAATTGTTGCAATCTCCATCATCTCTTCTTGGGTTTTAAATTTCCCTTCAAAGATTCCTCCAATAATTTCCACCGTATCCTTGTGGTCTTTTCCAAAAGAGAATACCTCTCTTGCAGGAGCCATTTGATCCTCACCAAATGCAAGAGCGACCATTCCGTCACCAAGATCCGGTTGTTCTCCTTCTGCAGATGCATTCTCCATAGCACGCTTGAGGAGTGTTTTCTTTGTTACGAAATAGGTAACTCCGTACTCACTCAAACGCTTTCGTAACTCGTTCACATCATTTACTCCGATATTCTTAAAGGAAACGAATACGGTTGTATTTGATGCGAGTGCGTTATCAAGTTTCGCAGCGATTTCTTTTTTCTGTTCTTTAGAAATTGCCATAATCTGCGATGTGTTATTAATGCATATTTATGCCTGAGTCAGTCCAGAGAAAAAATCGGCGTATGCCGATTTCGTGGAGGAACCTACTCAAAATAGTATGAGCAGGTCAATATACCTCGGTAGGATGATTAAGTGCACTATTGCACCCCCACGTTCTTCGGCTGACGATTTGAAGTATACGAAAAGGAGAATATTTTGCAAGAGGGTGTAGGGTTAGTCTTGGATTCTGAACTTAACCTGCCTGCCGGCAGGCAAGTTAAGTTGGGAATGACAAGAAAAATGCTCTGCATTTTTCTTGGAAAGCGGGGCGAGGATGAAATCCTCGCCCCGCTGTCATTCCGCACCTGATGCGGAATCTAGGAAATAAGCACGTTGTTTTCTTACCTACACAATGTGGTACTACTCCTGGATCCCCAATCGGAGTCGGGGATGACAGAAGGAATTACAAAGCAATTCATTCTGAAGGCGGGCGGTGCGTAAAATTACGCACCACCCGCTTTATAAACCTCTAATCAATTCGAAAGTAAAAACTTATTTTCTCCTCTTCTCCCAAACTATCCACACATTCTCAAAAAGAGAAGTGATTGTGAGAGGACCGATACCTCCAGGAACCGGAGTATAGAACGATGTCTTTTCATACGCATTCGGGTGAAGATCTCCCACAACACTTCCTCCTGACTCACTCGTCCCCGCATCAATAACAATAACCCCATCACGAATAGTATCTCTTTCAATAATTCCTGAGACACCCACCCCGCTTACAATAATGTCCGCATTCTTTAAGAGAGTATTTCTCTCCTCATCGCTCGTCGTAGAACGAATGAGAGAAAAAGGAATGTCTTCTCGCTCTAAATAGAGCGCAAAAGGTTTCCCTACGAGGGTTCCATATCCGTAGAGGATAATATTTTTTCCTTTAAGTTGTATGTTTTCCGATTCAAGCGAATGGAGGATTGCACGAGTTACGGGAGGAATAAGTTTCCCTCCACGAGAAAAATATTCAAGTGTTTTAGGAGAGAGAACATCAACATCCTTTTCTGGGGGTATACGCGAGAGAATGTATTCTGTATCAATATGTGGAGGAAGCGGAAGTTGCACAATAAGCGCATCACTTTGCTCTGCAATACGGTCAATATGGAGAGAAAGTTCTTCTTGTGAGATATCTTTTGGAAGGCGAAAGAGTGTAGGTAGAATTCCAACCTTTCTTCCAAATTGTATCTTATAACGAACAAAATTCTCTGTCACAGGATCGTCTCCAACCATCACGAGAGAAAAGAGGATATCTACATCCTCTTTTCTTATTTTCTCTGCAAGCTCCTCGCGGATTTTCTTCGAGAGAACCCTTCCGTCTATTTTTTTTCCTCGTTCTTTCATACTATTACGATTGATACCATTCCAGATATGCATCAATAATTTTTTTCACGACCGTTTCCAAATCATTCTCAGGAAGGCCTGTGTTAATTACGAGATCAAAGTGAGAGTGGTCC
>JALVJP010000012.1 GCA_027028225.1 Candidatus Parcubacteria bacterium | reverse complement strand
TCTCTCGTATTGAGAAACAGTTAGAGAGTGAATTACATATTGAAGGAAATAATAAGGAAGAAGCTTCTGTATTAGCGAATAAGTTAGTGATCTACTTTCGAGAAGGAGCAGATAAGACAGAGGAAGGTACATTTCAAGAAGTATCCTACTATGTGCAGTTACTACGAGATAGTATCAATGAGGTAGGAGTAGAGAAGTTCTTCTCTACTCCTACTCTTAGTATCAAGAAGTGTATTGAGGAACATAACAGGAAGAAAGAGGTACTCCTTGATGCAAAGTATGAGACTGATACAGGGACAGTGGTATTGGATAACTTAGAGTATGTAACAAAAGATGAGCAAACAGGAGAAGAAGTAGTTCATCACTGTAAGTTGATTAGAGCAGAAGATCCTGGACATCTGAAGAGAGCTACAAAGTATGCTTCTGTAAACTCTCATGTCTGTGTGGGAGATGATAATCAGAGCTATGGAAAGAAGTTAAACCTTCCTACAAATCAGAATGGAATAGAGATTTACTTCCTGTGGGAAGATGATGGTTCTGATGGAGGTATCTACCATCAAATCATTACCTACAACAAGAAGAATAAGAGTATTGAACAGATGAAGGGAGTGGATAACGAGATGGTGAAGAGTGATGATCCTTACCTTCCTGCACTCCTTGAAGCACTCAAAGCATTGAATAGAGAGAAAGGTGGGTTGAGGAAGGTTGAGGATACAGGGAATCTTAAGGTAAAAGAGAATCATATTATCACTGAGAGAGGTGAGATTCCTCTTTATGAGCTTGAGGGAGATGAGTTGGTGTTGAAGGTAGGAAAAATAGATTTTTTCTCTATCGAAAATGATGCTCACTTAGTGAAAGCTATAAATGGGTATGCAAAATTAGTGGGTATTAACCTTCCTGAAATCACAAAACGAGAAGAGATAGCGCTCACAAAAGAGGAGATTAATGAGAATACACGATACTATCGTGGAGATCTCAAACCTGAAGATGTAGAAATCTTTAAGAGAATAAAGGGTCCTATCTACATTGAGGGAAAGGTAGATATGAGTTTGACCGACATTACAGAAATTCCTGAAGGAGTTTTGTTTGGAAAAGATGCAAATTTTAGCTGGTGCACCTCTCTCACTACTATTCCTGAAGGAGTTTCGTTTGGAAGGAAGGGATACTTTATTGGATGCACCTCTCTCACTACTTTCTCTGAAGGAGTTTCGTTTGGGGACTATGCAGATTTTTGTGGATGTACCTCCCTCACCACCATTTCTGAAGGAGTTTCGTTTGGAGGATGGGCAAACTTTGAAGAATGTATCTCTCTCACCACTATTTCCGAAGGAGTTTCGTTTGGATGGGGTGCAGATTTTAGAAAATGTGCTTCTCTCACAAAAGAAACAATCGAAAAACTCAAACGATGGAAAGCAGAAGGAAAGATTTCCGGAACACTTTGGCTTCCTGATGGAACAAAAATTGTGTAGAATTCATCTTCTCTCTTGTTATCAAAAAGTGCAGGTAAACTACCTGCACTTTTTAAATGGATAATATTACATTCTTTTTAGCTTATCCTGTGGAGAATCCAATTTGCGACAGTCATTATAATTGCTCCCCAGAATGCTGCGGTGAGGTTTGCAACAGTGAATCCTGAAACAATTGACGCAACGAACCAGAAGAGAAGCACATTGATGATAATTCCCAAGATTCCAAATGTGAGGATGTTGAGCGGAAGGGTGATAATTCCAATAATTGGTCGCACTGCGATGTTGATGAATGCGAAGAGAATTGCCGCGATAATCGCTGCTCTTCCGTTCGTTACAGAGATACCCGGAACGAGTGAGGGGAGTAAGTAGTATACCGTGAGCGCAAGCCCTGCAAGTTGAATGATAAATGATTTCATAACGTTGAGAGTATAGCAGAAGTAGCTGAAAGAGTGAAATGTTTTTGCCTGTTGATCATTTCTTTCTAATGATACTGTTTCTTTGATTGTATTCTCATAAAATGACTGAAGTATGTTGTTACTAGACCCCGGATCAAGTCCGGGGTGACAAGAA
>JALVJP010000011.1 GCA_027028225.1 Candidatus Parcubacteria bacterium | reverse complement strand
CCATCTTCATACAACTCATTTTCATGAGCTTCCACCACACCGGTTCCTGACGCATTCAATCCGGGCTGTGCTGTGTATTGCTGTCCGCTAAAGCGATACAGCCCGTGGAGCGTCATCGCCATGAGGTCCCCATTGGAGCGAATCCAATAGTCCCTCATTGTATCGCCATTCCAACCGTAGAAAATATTTTCTTTGGTTGTCGGCTCTAACTTGGGCGATAACTTATACC
Organism: Candidatus Parcubacteria bacterium; assembly: GCA_027028225.1. Taxonomy (GTDB): domain Bacteria; phylum Patescibacteriota; class Minisyncoccia; order Phycocordibacterales; family UBA1006; genus UBA1006. Next base: position 17,058 of record JALVJP010000011.1, on the reverse strand, counting down.
CCCCACTTTTGAGAGACCCATCATTTTCGATGGAGAAATCCGCAAAGGTTCCTCCAAACGAATCGTAAGTCTCCCAATCCGACACCGCCGTTACTTGCAAATCGGCGGAGTTCCATCCTCCCCCAGAAGTGATGTTGGATGTCCCGGAGTTCCAGTCGGGAACCTCCAACTTCTCCCAGTGTCCGACATTTTGGTCATCGGGGTAAGCTGCGGGGTCTTCCCAAAACTCATGGAACAGAACTCCATCCACCACCTTCCAGCGGTGGAAGCGGTATTGCATTTCTACAACACCATCCCGATCATAATCTGTATAGGAGTCGTCAATGACTCCCAACTTCTGACCGGTGTTCGGATCAAATTCCCACAGCTGATACTCGCGGTCAGGAGTTTGACCGGGACGCATACGGAATACAGTAATAGCTATATTGCCATTCGGTAAACCCTGAACGGCGTAGCGGTAACTCTTTGCGGTAGAAATCAGGTTATCTAAATCATTGATTATGTAGCTATTAGGTAGTGTGTAAACCCATTCAAGAGATAAATTTTGTGGGTTTATTTTTACAAAATAGCTACCCTCTCCAAGATTCCATGCATACCCTCCGCTGTTGCTATTTATCCATATACTTGCGTATACTTCATCTTCACATGTAAATAACGCTACAGCAGCTTGGTGAGTTATAATTTCGTTGTTGAAACTGTTCGATCCTGTATTGTAACTACGTATAGCACCCCATGATAATGTGGTAGAGTTTGCTACAAGACCTCCGGCAATCGTCGTTCCATTTTGAAGAGTATATGCAGTACTTAATTCTGCGTTATGCACACTCCCCAAATCATTTCGGGGAGGGAAATCTTTCACCTCCCAAGAGGAGTTGTTCTCGTCATAGATGGCGAGAAACCCGTTATCACCGGCTCCAGGACCGGACACCGTATACATTCCGCCTCCGTCATCGGAGACGAAACTAATTTCTTCGGTAGTCGTAAACACTTGTGTTTGCGACACCTGAGCGTTTGCTATCATCCCGATAACAAAGCTCAATAAAGTGATTAACTTTTTCATTTTTTATAAATTTTAGGTTTGTGTTTATTATAAAACGAAAACAGCTTTCTTGGGAAGTCTTTTGACAGAAGAGGATAAGTTTTTTGTGGATAGTGTGTGGATAACATCGTGCTTGTTTCCTGGGGTGATACCCCTTATGTGAGCAAACAAATAGCGTAGTTATTCTCTGGGGTGACACCACTTTTGCTCTTTTATGTTATGTAAACTAATAAAAGTAAATGCGCACTCACTTTAAGTTGTAATACTAGGATAAATTGCAAAAGTGGTGTCACCGACAAAACCCCTCACACACAGTGTGCTTACTTTCTGGGGTGACACCACTTTTGCTCTTTTATGTTATGTAAACTAATAAAAGTAAATGCGCACTCACTTTAAGTTGTAACGCTAGGATAAATTGCAAAAGTGGTGTCACCGACAGAAAAACCACTTCATATGGCTTACTGTCGCCAACACCACCTCTGCAACTTGAAACTTGCAACTTGAGACTTGCCCCTTTTCCGCCCTTTATGCTATACTTCTCTCGTTACTAATAGATATTGCTTATGAAACATACATTCACACACAAAATACTCCCTGCACTCGCAGGGACGGCACTTGCACTCGCACTCGCGATTGGCTTCGCACCACAAATCCGCGCACAAGTCGGAACCCTTTTCGGAACCGGAGGAGGAAACTACGGCGCCCAGCGTTTCCAGTTGGCTGCGAAAAATGGAGATAAGGTATCATATAACGGAGTCACTGATTATTCACCTTCTATGCCTCTTTTTGGTAACTCAAATCAAAACGCCATCTTCCGTATGGCAGGGTCGGCACTCTTCGATAATGTGATGTCCTTCGGACAGACGCGTTTGGAGAAGCTCGTCGTCGGATTTCAACTCCTCGGAGCGAACGCCTTCAACCCCCTCTCAGGGTATGCCTTGGATGTGAACGGAAGCATCGCCGTCCGCAAGTTCTCAAACGACCAAGGGCAGAAACACTACCTCTGCGCAGACGATTTCGGAAAGCTTGTGATTAGCGATCAGGAGGATTGTGGAAGTGCTCCTGCGGTAGATGGGCAGTGTGGAACAACACACTACAATTGTACTGCCGGAACTTCAACGAATAATGTAGAGAATTCAGATAATTATACGTGGACATGTGAGGGAAGTAATGGGGGAACAGACGCAACATGTTCAGAAGAAAAGAAGATTGATGGTAAATGTGAAAAAACCCATTACAGATGTATTGCTGGAACTTCAACAAATAATGTAGAGAATAGAAGTAATTATACATGGACATGTAAGGGAGAAAATGGGGGAAGTGATGATTCGTGTAAAGAAAGTAAATAAAGAGAATGAGGTGGATAGTTTAATGTGACAAAAATGAGTAAAGATGAAAAGCGGGGCGTGCGAATGCACGCCCCGCTTTTCAAAAAAGACGCTTTACATTTTTCTTGTCACCCCGGACTTGACCTGCCCCTTACACAAATCTCATAAAGATGAGAACAGAGAGAATACAGACATTGAACAGCACGGGTTGTAATCGTCAAAAGATATTTCACTTTGTGTGAGGGGTCAGCGATACACCTGATCATGCGTCCCTATCGTGAGGAGATATACGCGATTCCTATCCTTCACATCGTAGATGAAAATAATGCGGACCTTGTAATTTACCGAAAATGCATACCTCCCTTCAAATGGCCTTTTAAGTTTATGCACCTTTAATTTTTTGTGGTATTCCCTGTGCTTGAAGAGTTCAACTTTCTCATATACCTCTTCTTGGAGAGAGGGATCCAACTTTGAAAATTTTTTCAGGAAGGTTTTCGTATAGAGAACATCAATCATAGATTCTTTCCTCCCTTCATGAAGGATTTCAAATCTCCGGAGTAAACATCCCCATTGTGTATATCATTCTCAGCTTGTAACACCTCCTGTATCAAGAGTTCTTGGCGGTAGTGGTGGAGTGCACGGCGAACAACTTCCGCTTTCGAATCTGCCTTATTCTCAGAAATAAGCTCTTCTATAAATTGTTCTAATTCCGGAGTGAGTGGAACAGATAGTGTGCTCATAGTATTTTTGAATTAGATACGGTTAAAGAATATGATATTATCATATGATATTATCATACTCACACTAAAGTTTACTGAAATGTGTTAAAAGCGCAAGAAAAAACCCTCACACAGGTTCTGTGTGAGGGGTCCAGGGTCCAGAAGTATTACCACTTTGTGTGAGCAAGCAAACAGAGTGCTTACTCTCTGGGGTGACACCACTTTTGCTCTTCTACCTTAAGTGATAAATGAAAGTAAATGCGCACTCACTTTGAATTGAAATACTGGAACAAGTTGCAAAAGTGGTGTCACCGACAAACCCCCTCACACAAAAAGTAATTGTGTGAAGGGTTTCTGAATTCCGTATCAAGTGCGGAATGACAGGAAGAGTGGATTCCGCATCGAGTGCGGAATGACAGGTGAGGTGTGCATTTTCACACCTCACCTTTTAGACAAAGCACTTCGTGCTTTGTCATTCTGAACTTGATTCAGAATCTAGGAGTATTACCACTTACATCAACAAACCAAAACGCATACTCATTCTCTGGATTCCGGGTCAAGCCCGGAATGACAGGAAGAGTGGATTCCGCATCGAGTGCGGAATGACAGGAAGAGTGGATTCCGCATCGAGTGCGGAATGACACACCTCTTTTTTGTCATTCCCAACTTGATTGGGAATCTAGAAACCCTTCACATAGAGGCTGTGTGAGAAATCCAGTAATACTGCATTCCTACAAAACTTGCCTACCGTAGGTAGAATAGGAATTCTCCCTCTTGTAGCTCAACGTTAATTTCTCTAAGAACACGAAAAATTGTTTCCAAATCAATCATTTTCCTATATGATATGACTATGTCACGATGGGCAAATAAAAAGAGAAAAAAAATCCTTATTACGATAGGAGTTATTTTTCTTATTGCTTTAATTTTTATTGTTATTCGTATTAAAAACTCAAAAAAACCTACCTGTTTTGATGGTATCAAAAATGGAACAGAACTTGGTATTGATTGTGGAGGATCATGTCAAAAAGTGTGTGAAGCGGAAGCGAGAAATCTTATTATATGGTGGGAACGAGCATTTAGGGTAACAGATGGTGCTTACAACCTTGTTGCATATATTGAAAATCAGAACACAGATGCTGGTATTGAGCGTATTGATTATGAATTTCGTGTGTATGATCAAGATAATATTCTCGCCGCTGAGCCACGGAAAGGGACTACTTTTGTGGAACCGAATAAGCGTTTCGCTATTTTTGAGCCAAATGTTCGCACTGGAGATAGAAATGCATATATTGTTTTCTTCAGGATTCTTTCTCATAAAGAATGGAAAAAAGTAAATCCAGATTTTCGTTATAAATTTTTTCAGATTCATTCTCCTCTTCTCACAAAGGCAAAGACATCACCTCACCTTACAGCTACGGTAGAAAATAAAAGTTTCTACGACTTTGTTGATGTTCCTGTTGTTGCGATTATCTATAACCATCGAGGGAATGCCATTGCAACGAGTCAAACATATATTGATACAATTAATCACAATGAGTCGAAAATAGTGAATTTTTCGTGGCCTGAATCGTTTGGAACAGATATTTCGCGTATTGAGGTAATTCCGCGTATAAATCCTTTCGTTGATGTAAAGAAGGCTCCTCAATCTACCATTTCTTAAGTATATGAATTCATTGAAAAGAATTGATTGGTTTATTATCCTTTTAATTGTTCCCCTACTCATAATGAGTCTCTCGACGCTCCATAGTTTTTCTATTGGAGGAGAAGATTTTTTCTTTCGACAATTTGTGTGGGTTACTATCTCTTTTTCTGTTCTCTTTATTGTCTTTAAGACAGATTTTTCTTTTATAAAGAAGACCCCGAATATTATTATATTTTATAGTATTTCTGTTGTGTTTCTCCTCATTGTATTCTTTTTTGGTGCAAAAGTGAATGGTGCACGATCATGGATTCATATTGCAGGCTTCACTTTTCAACCTGCTGATATAATGAAAGTTTCTCTCGTTGTACTTCTCTCAAAGTATCTTGCAAAGCGTCATCTTAGTTTACAATCTTTTCGACATGTTTTTTTTACTTTTATCTATTTCTTCATTCCGTTTATTCTTATTTTAATTCAACCAGATTTTGGTTCCGCTCTTATTATTCTCATTATCTGGTTCGGCATAGTAATGCTATCTGGACTTTCAAAGAAACACTTTTTTCTTTTTCTATTCAGTGGGATTATTGCTTCACTATTTCTCTGGTCCTTTATTTTTCATGATTATCAGAAAAAACGCATCATTACATTTCTCCATCCACTTTCTGATACACAAGGAGCAGGATACAATGCTTATCAATCTATTATTGCTGTTGGTTCTGGCGGAATTTTTGGAAAAGGGGTTGGGTATGGGACGCAATCGAGACTTTCTTTCCTTCCCGAGCATGAAACAGATTTTATTTTTGCCGCAGTAGCAGAAGAGTGGGGATTTGCAGGCTCTTTTATCGTTCTTTTGAGCTTTCTACTTCTCATATTTAGATTACTTTCTTATATTGAAGATTTTAATGGAAATTTTGAACGGCTTATTACACTCGGTTTTATACTTTACCTTATTGCTCACACCCTTGTGAATATTGGAATGAATATAGGACTTATGCCGGTTACTGGAGTTACTCTCCCGTTTATGTCTTATGGAGGATCTCACCTTTTTGTTGAATTCTTCTTTCTCGCACTTATTTTGAATTTTCGATCTCGGACGAAGTCGATGTATGTTTATAAACAGAGACATGCAGATGCTTTCCACGGTTGATGTTGTCGGAAATGACAAAAGTTGTAGCATTGTTAACATTGCAGCGTCAAGTTGACAGTGGATAACTCTCTCAACTTCTCGAAAGGGGTACATCCATTCATCCCTAATCCGAGTTAAGTAAACTTCCGTGTTGGTTTTTCCTCACCTTCATTTGCGTATGTACCGAGCCATATGAATTTCCACGGCTCTGGTTCGGGTCCTTGTTGTGTTTCTCCCTCTGGGTAACTTGGGAGGAACCCGTATTGTTTAGGAAGAGCAAAGTTGTCTTTGGAGAGAATCTCATAACATTTACTTTTCCCAAATGAGGTTAAGTTTCCGCTCTTATTGCATACGAAATCAAATGCGTGCCCTGTATGATGTTTTGAGTATCCAGGAATAGAACTCCGAGAGAGAACTTTTTCTATTTTCTCATCTAACTTTCCGTTGAGGAGATTCTCTTCTGAAAGAGTATTCCCAAGTCTTGAACGAAATATTTTTCTTTGTCGTGATGGACTTCTGTATCCAGATACAACAGAGAGGTCTGCTCCCTCTTTCTCCAGCGCTTCAATAAGTTTTTTTAACGGTTGGACTGTTTCCTTTGCAACTTGCTTTCCCTTAAACCATTCAAGGTCTTTTGAATCTATTACTTTGTGGGGGGTATACCCACGCGCTTTTGCTTTTGCTTGAATGTAACGATCTATTCTACTATTCCCGTAAATTGAAAAATCTGATTTTGTAGGATAAGAATAGGGAAGTTGTTCTTCAAATAGTTGGAAAGGAGAAAGACTGGTTCCTTCTGCTGCTGAAGTATCTTTAACTTTTTCGTGGTATTTTTCTTTCTCTTCCTTACCGTCTCCTACCTTTTGTCCTTCTGCGTATACCTTCTGTTCAAAAAAAGCTTGCGTATTTTCTCTCTTTTGTTGTAAAGATTTTTGTTTTTCTTCAAAATTTCTCTTCTCTAAGGCTAATTGCTCTTCTCTCAATTCTGCCTCTTTCTTTCGAAGAGTGTTTATCTTTATAAAAAAACTTATTCCCATTCCAGCCCAAAGGATGAAAAATAAACTTGTGATAAGAATATGCTTTTTCATATGTCGTCTTTTCCTTTTGGTACCCCTCCTTTAAGAATTGAAGATATCCGCATTCCGATTTCCTCCATTTCTCGTTTCCCTTTTCCTTTTGTTGTTTCCATCGCGGTTCCGATACGGATTCCAGAAGGATTGAATGGTGAGCGAGTATCGAAGGGAATTGTATTCATATTTACAATAATTCCATTTTTTTCAAGTAACTCTGTTGCGAGACGTCCAGGAATTCCTCTCCCGTTCATCCATGTATCTATGAGAAGGAGGTGGTTGTCAGTTCCGCCGGAAATCACACGCCATCCTTCTGATTGGATCGTTTTTGCGAGTGTTTTTGCGTTTTTCACAACCGCCCTTCCGTAAGATTGGAATTTTTTGCTTTTTGCCTCTCTGAGAGCAACTGCAATTCCGGAAATCGCGTTCATGTGAGGGCCACCTTGAAGACCAGGGAAGACCATTTTTTGGATTTTCTCAAAGAGATCCTCTCCTCGCTTATCTCTCTTTCGTGCAAAAATGAGAGCGCCTCGTGGGCCACGGAGTGTTTTATGTGTGGTGGTGGTAACAATATCTGCATAGCGGAATGGGGAAGGGTGGACTCCGCTCGCAACGAGTCCAGCGATGTGGGACATATCTATCATAAGGAATGCTCCTACCTCATCGGCAATTGAGCGGAATTTTTTCCATTGGATTACGCGAGGGTAGGCGGTGTATCCCGCAATGATGAGTGCGGGTTTCTCTTTTTTCGCGAGTGTGCGAATCGATTCATAATCGAGTATTTCAGTATCTGGGTTTACCGTGTAGGCGACTTGTTTCCATAGTTTTCCTGTGAGAGAGGCAGGGTGTCCATGGGTGAGGTGTCCCCCGTGGGAAAGTTTCATCCCCATAATTTTTTCTCCAAGTGGGATGAGTGCGTGGAGCACTGCGAGGTTTGCAGGCGATCCTGAGAGTGCTTGCACATTTACTCCCCACATTTTCTCGTTGAGTTGGAAGAGATCGAGTGCCCTCTCAATTGCGAGTCGCTCAATCTCATCCACAATTGCATTTCCCGCGTAGTAGCGCTTTCCGGGATACCCCTCAGCATACTTGTTTGTCGTCGCTGACCCAAGTGCTGTGAGCACATTTTCAGATACGATATTTTCAGATGCAATGAGGTTAATTGTCTCCTGTTGTCGCCTCGTTTCTTGTTCGATGAGTTTTTTGAGCTGTAGGTCACCTTTTATGTTCATATAGTAAGTATAAGAAAGAGATTAAAAACAACAAGAAAGACGTCTCATAGATAATCTATAAAACGTCTTTCTTTTTTGTAATCATTTTACGAATTTCTTCTTCTACCTGTTTCATTTCATCAATAATCCCTCTTGCTTTTTCCTTAAGCTGTTTTTCTTCTTGAGAGTTTTCGAATTTCTTTTTATGAAGAAGAAATTCTCTTATTTCTAGGAGCACTTGTTGGAGTTGCTCTTCTAGATTTTTCTTTCTCTCTAAGAGTTTCTCAAGGGGAGCTATCTTTCTCTCTAATTTTTTCCTATCTATCCCTTTCATAAGACTATATCTTGTTGTGCTAATATACAATATATTATAAAAAACGCAACAAAAAAGCACACAAACCCGTGTACTCAATCGATAATCTCTATACCCATTGATCGAGCAGATCCTGCAACAATTTTTTTCGCAGCTTCTACATCATGAGCATTAAGGTCTTCCATCTTTACTTTCGCAATCTCTTCAAGTTGTGCTTGAGTAATTTTCCCTACCTTCTTCACATTCGGTCGTCCTGATCCGGAGTTTATCCCAGCAGCTTTCATAATGAGTTTCGCGGTAATTGGAGTTTTTACATGGAAACTAAAACTTCGGTCATCATACACATCAATAATAACAGAAACTTTCTCCCCCATCTTATCCTGTGTTGCTGCGTTGAATTGATTTACGAATTCTCCAATATTTACCCCTGCTTGCCCAAGAGCGGGACCAAGCGGTGGAGCAGGTACAGCTTTTCCTGCTTCAATTTGGAGTTTTAATTGTTTTACTACTTTTGCCATATTTTTTCTATAGTTTCTTTATCTGAAGGAAGTCTAACTCCACTGGAGTTTCCCTTCCGAACATCGACACAAGGAGTTTAACTTTCCCACGCTCCGTGTCAATACTGTTAATTGTTCCTTCAAAGTTTGCAAATGGACCATCAATAATTTTTACAACTTCACCAACTTCGTACTCGCTAGGTTCCTCTACTTCTGTCTGCTTCATTCTCTTGAAGATTGCTTCAACTTCCTCTTTTTTTAGGGGAACAGGATCTGTTCCTTCTGCTCCGATGAAACCGGTTACTCGAGGAGTGTTTCTCACGACATACCATGAATCCTCCGTCACGATCATATCGACGAGAACATATCCTGGATATATCTTCTCTTCTGTTTCAATGCGTTTCCCGTTTTTGATTTTTATCACCTTCTCTGTAGGAACCACAACATCAAAAATGAGATCTTGCATTCCAAGAGACTCAATTCGTTGACGAAGGTTTCGCTCTACTGCGTTTTCATATCCTGCATAGGTGTGGATTGCATACCATCCACGTCCTCTACGAATATCTTCCTTGGATCGCGTTTTTACTTCTTTCCCAGACATAGACGCCTATTGAATAAATTTTCCAATTCCATATTTAAGGAAGAGGTAGTCAAAGATGAACATGTAGTATGCAACGAAGAAAGACACTGCAATAACAATCATCGTATAGGTGAGTGCTTTCTCCTTTGAAGGCCATGTTACCTTCATGGTTTCTGCTTTTACTTCTTTTAGGAATTTCATATACCTTACATTTCAAATTAAAAAGCCCAGAAGGACTTGATACCTATAATGTATGCTTTATTTTGTTTTCGTCAAATATTTTTATTTTGATAAAATAGAAAGACTTGAAATACTGAGTCTTTAAATTAGCGGAAGTGGTGGGATTCGAACCCACGATACGCGTTAACGTATGCTGGTTTTCAAGACCAGTGCCTTCAACCACTCAGCCACACTTCCGATTTGGATACTACATTATTTTCCATTTTTCGCAATTATTTTTTGGAAAAAAGCTGTTTTTGTATACTATAGGTGCTATGAAATACCTCGGAATTGATTACGGAACAAAGCGGATAGGTCTTGCAGTCTCAGACCCGCTTGGGACAATCGCCTTTCCTCGCGAGATTCTCGCGAACGATGGAGAGCTCATTAAGAAAATCATACGACTCATTCACGATGAAGGAGTTACTTCTGTCGTGGTAGGGAAATCGCTCACCCTTAGGGGGGAAGAAAACCTCCTCCAGAGAAAGATTGATGCGTTTATTAATAAACTCAAAGAGGTGTTAGGCGATCGTGTATCTTTCTATCTTCAAGACGAACGAATGAGCTCTCACGCGGTGCATATGAATTTTTTTACAAAAGAAGAAAAGCATTCCCGAAAACGCTTCTCTCAGAAAGAGAAGGATCGAAAAACGCGTCATATTGACGCGGAGGCGGCCGCGGTCATTCTCCAGCGATTTCTCGATAGGAATGCTTCGCAATTTTAGTGTGCTAGGGTAGTATGAGGGTATGACACAAGATCTTGCACTCCATCTTATGAAGAGTGGGAAGAATGTATTTCTCACAGGAGCACCCGGGACTGGGAAGACGCATGTGTTGAAACAATACATTTCTTACCTCAAAGAACACGATATTCCATTCGCAGTCACTGCACCTACTGGGATTGCAGCGAGCCACATAGGAGGAACGACACTCCATAGCTTTTTTGGTATTGGACTGAAGGATAGTCTCACGCAATACGATATTGAAGCACTCACGGAGAAAAAGTATCTCTGGGATCGTATGGCAAAGTTGAAGGTGCTTATTATTGATGAGGTGTCGATGCTCTCTCCAAACCTCTTTCGTTCCCTCGATGCACTTCTGCGGACATTTAAATTTTCTATGGAGCCATTTGGAGGGGTGCAACTCGTACTTGTGGGAGATTTTTTTCAGCTCCCTCCGATTAAAAGCGGTGAGAATGGAGAGAGGTTTATTTTTCAAACCTCTCTATGGAATGAAATCCAACTTTCCGTGTGTTCATTGGAACACTCCTATCGTCATGAGGATGACGAGCTCTTTCATATTCTTTCCTCTATTCGAAGAGGAAGTTTTGGAGAACACGAGCACTCACTCCTGAAAGAACGGATGCGTCCACTTGAAGAGGGTGGGGAGATTGGGACACGACTCTACACGCACAACATTGATGTAGATAAAATGAACGAAGAGATGCTCGCGAAACTCCCAACGTCTCCACAATACTACGAAGCGAGTGGAAAGGGAGCAAAGAGGTGGAGAGAAAAGATTTTTCAAACTTCGCTTTTAAGTGAAAAACTCTTCCTTAAAAAAGATGCACTCGTCCTCTTTATTAAGAACAATTTTGAGAGAGGGTACAGTAACGGAACACTTGGAAAAGTAGTCGGTTTTGAGGAAGGCCTTCCTATGGTAAAGACGCGAGACGGAGAAGAGATTCTCGTCCGACCAGAAACATGGGAACACCGTGATGTGGAAGGAAAGGTTCTCGCGAGTGTGCAACAGCTTCCGCTACGCCTCGCGTGGGCAATTACAATTCATAAATCACAGGGAATGACGCTCGATGCTGCGGAGGTTGACCTACGAAAAACCTTTGCTCCTGGGCAAGGCTATGTTGCACTCTCTCGCTTACGATCAATCTCCGGACTCTATCTCAAAGGTGTAAATCGGGTTGCGTTCGAGGTTGATAATTACGCACGTGAATATGAGAGGAGGGTAATTGAAGAATCGAAACAGTATTATTCATCTTTTATACAGATGAGTGAGGGGGAGAAAGAGGAGATGTATCGCACGTTTCGCGAGAGTGTCTCAACAAAAAAGAGAGTGTAGAACTCTCTTTATCTAGCGATTGGAGTGTCCGCTCTTCGGACAATCTCCCTCGTTGTAAGGGCATTCACGATTGAATGTTTCTTCCCACATCTTGCAGTCACCTGCAAAGTCTTTACAGAACTCAATGAATTCACGCATCTCAGCTTCGCTCGAAAATTCGATTCCATTGTAGTAATGTTTTTCCTGTTTGTTTGAATAAAAATGTTCTCCTTCCATATTCTTTATTAATTCTTAATTTATAAATACGCAATGTATGATACCACTTCCTACAAAATGTTCTATTGCAAAAGATGTTTACCTTTTCCACAAACCAGAAGGATTGAGCTCTTTTCAATTCATTCAAAAAATCAAGAGGAAATTTCGTATTCGAAAAATTGGTCACGCAGGAACGCTTGATCCACTTGCGAGTGGACTTATGGTTGTAGGGATAGAAAGTGGCACAAAACGCTTACATCATTTTCTCAAATTAGATAAGACGTATCGTGCAAAGGTGGTTCTTGGGGAATTGCGAACAACAGGGGATAGAGAGGGAGATATCGTTGAGTCAAAAGACTACAACAAGGATATTTCTAGGGAAGATATTTTTCGTGCGCTTGAAGCTCTCTCTGGGAGCCACTCATTCCCCGCTCCGCTCTACTCTGCAGTGAAGGTTCAAGGGAAACCACTCTATGCCTATGCGCGAGAAGGGAAAACCCCTCCGTTTATTCCAGAGAAACCTTTTAGGCTTATCTCTTATGAAATTCTTTCATCCCAAGAGAAGGATAATGGAAAACGTTTCGAGATTGAACTTCGCCTTCGTGTTGGTTCGGGAAGCTATATACGGACATTTGCAGAGGAGTTTGGAAGACTCCTTTCCTACCCAGCTTTTCTCTCTTTCCTCGAGAGAGAAAAGATAGGGAGATACTCAATTAATCAATCTTGCTCTATTGATAGCACAGAGGAGTGACTGTGCTATAATGAGTTTGATTAGTCGTTTGTTAATCTAAAAGATGTCTATGCAAATATTTTTCCATACAAAAGATGTAGAACTTGAAAGCACTAACACAGAGTACATTAAAGAGCGTCTTGAAAAACTCCAGAGAAAATTTTTTTCTGAGAGTACACAGTTTTTTGTGAATGTTGAGAAAACGAGAGGTGACCTCCATGGAGATGATCTCTATGAAGTATCTATTCGCGTAGAAGATGGACCTGAACATTACTTTGCAGAAGACCGTCGTGATACTATCACGAATACATTTGATGAAGCGTATTCCGATCTCTATCGGATTGTTCGAAAAGAACGAGGAAAGACCCGTTCTGTGCTTAAGAAGGCAGGGAGAAAGATTAAAAAACTTCTTAGAATGAAATAGCTTATGAAGCGCACATTTCTCTTATTTTTATTCATTATCATGGTTGGACTCATTGTGTATTTTCTTCCTTCTGAAAAGAAAGTTTCGAAAAAAGAGGTGAGTCCAGCTCAGACAACAGAAGCTATGAAAAAAGTTATTTTCCATACAAATAAAGGGGATATTGAAATTACCCTTAGCGACACAACACCAAAGACGACAGAGAATTTTCTTACTCTTGCGAAAGAGGGGTTCTATAATGGAACGAAATTCCATCGCGTTATTAAAGATTTTATGATTCAAGGAGGAGATCCTCTCTCAAAAGATGATGAACTTATGGATCGATGGGGAACAGGAGGTCCTGGGTATACTTTTGAAGATGAGATAGGCCCAGAGAATCATAATATTCGTGGGACAATCTCAATGGCAAATGCAGGCCCAAATACGAATGGCTCTCAGTTCTTCATCAACCTTGTCGATAATCCATTCCTTGATACGAAACATACAGTATTTGGAAAGGTGGAGAAGGGTATGGAAGTCGTAGATGCAATCGGGCAAGAAGAAACAGACGGAAGAGATAGACCTCTCAATCCAGTTATTATTGAAAGTATTGAGATTGTAGGGTAGTAGGTAAGAAAAAACGCAGGTCTGCGTTTTTTCTCTTGCAATTTAATTTCATTGTAGTAATGTGTGAAAACATATTGTGCGTGTGTTCGCACAGGAAAAAGATATGTCAAGAATCAATCAATTAATCCGAAAAGGAAGAAAAAAGGTTACACGGAAACCAAAGGCGGTCGCTCTCCGTCGTGGTTTCAATTCGCTCAAGAACAGACCAACTTCCTACCCATCTCCTTTCAAGAGAGGTGTATGTACGAAGGTAACGACAACCACACCAAAGAAGCCGAACTCTGCGTTACGAAAAATTGCGCGTGTTCGTCTTACAAACGGAATGGAGGTTACTGCGTATATCCCAGGAATGGGACATACCCTCCAGGAACACTCCGTTGTTCTCCTTCGTGGAGGACGTGTGAAGGACCTTATTGGAGTTCGTTACACGATTGTGCGTGGTGTTCTTGATGCGACAGGAGTGGAAGGACGAAAGAAGTCTCGTTCTCGCTACGGAGTGAAAAAACCAAAAGAGTAATTATTAAATAAGCTTTAGATATTATTATATGAGAAGACCAGTAAAAAACAGAAGGCAGGTTCTCCCAGATTCTGTCTATGGTTCAGTTGATCTTGGGCGCTTCATTAACTATGTGATGCTTGATGGAAAGAAAGAGACAGCAAGAAAGATTGTGTACGGAGCCCTTGATCTTATTAAGGAAAAACTTCCCGAGAAAGAACCAATTGAAGTTTTTGAAGCAGCGTTACGAAACGCAGGTCCATTGATGGAGGTTCGTTCCCGACGTGTGGGAGGGGCAAACTATCAGGTTCCTATTGAGGTTCGTCCCGCTCGACAGAAACAGCTTGCGATGCGTTGGATTGTGCAGATTGCACGAAACAAGAAAGGAAAAGATATGAAACACTTTCTTGCGGACGAGCTTATTCTCGCTTCACAAGGAGAAGGGGAGGTAATCAAAAAGAAAGAGAACATGCACAAGATGGCAGAGGCAAACAAAGCATTTGCCCACTTTGCTTGGTAGAAAGAAAAAAGGGAGTTTCCACTCTCTTTTTTTCTGCTATACTCCCTCTTGTAGCACATGATTGTGTTACTGTTTAACGTTAAATAGTAATTAATTTTTTAAAGAATATTATGATTGAACCGAAAGAATACCTTGAATTTATTGTTAAAGGGATTGTTGATCATCCAGAGGATGTAAAAGTTGAAAAGAAAATTGATGAAATGGGAGTTCTTCTTATCCTCTCTGTAAATAAAGAGGATATGGGGCAGGTTATTGGGAAGCAGGGATCTACTGCAAAAGCAATGCGAACTCTTGCTCGTGTAAACGGAATGAAATCTCAAGCTCGTGTAAATGTAAAAATCAACGAGCCAGGAGAGGGAATGGAATAGGTTTCATTTCGCTTCTAAGAAAAAGGAAAGAGCCATCTTTCCTTTTTCTTTTTGTCTATGATAGAATGGCACCTGGTATGTCGAAGAAAAAAGAAACAATCGTTTTTATTGGGAGATCTGGATCAGGAAAGGGGACACAGATAACACTCCTTAAGGATACTCTAAAGAAGAGTTATCCCGAAACAGAAATTCTTCACTATGAATCAGGAGCGCATTTTCGTTCTTTTATTAAACGGCAGGGCTACACGAGCGAACTGATGCGGAGTATTATTGCACGGGGGGATCTCGCTCCAGACTTTATTACCGAGTGGTTACTTGTTGATGAATTTGTAAAGTATCTCACCGCAGATAAGACGCTTATTATTGATGGTTTTCCTCGCACTATCAGCCAAGCACTCACGCTCCACTCTGCGATGAACTTCTACAAGAGAGGTCCGGTAAAAGTTATTCACCTCAAAGTATCTGCTGATACGGTGAGAGAACGACTCCTCTCTCGCGGGCGATCTGACGATGTTGAGCTCGAGATTATAGAGAGGCGTATTGCGTGGTATAATACAAACACAATTCCTGTACTTGAATACCTTAGTCGCCAACCTCAGTATCAAGTTATTGAAGTTGATGGTGAGCGGTCAGTTGAAGAAATTCACGAGGATATTGTTAAGCTTATTGATGATACAGTTGAACTATGAGTAAAGGAGCACCTAGGGAAACAATTATTATTGCAGTAGGAGGGTCCCTCCTTGTTCCAGATGGTATTAATACTTCTTTTCTTAAGGAGTTGAAAGATATTGTAAAAAGACTAATCAATGAAAAGAGAATGAGAGTTGTGCTTGTGATTGGTGGAGGAAAAACAGCTCGAGTTTATCAATCTGCACTTCGAGAGTTTTCCCATATAACAAAAGAAGATCTTGATTGGGTAGGAATTAAATCACTCCTCCTCAATGCGGAGCTCGTATTGAGGGCTTTTCTCGACTTCTCTCCTCATCCGAAGGTATTGGAACAACCAGAAGACTTTCGTGATTTCCCCGAAAGTCTTTTTGTTGTGGGAGCACATGAGCCGGGATTTTCGTCAGACACTGATGCGGTTCTTTTTGCGGAGCGTTTTGATGCAGATGAAATCATTAACTTTTCCAATACTGACTATGTATATGATAAGGACCCAAGGAAGTATCCTGACGCGAAGAAGTTTACTTCACTTACATGGGATGCGTATCGTTCACTTATTCCGCGTGAATGGACGCCAGGGCTTTCTGTTCCTTTTGACCCAATTGCATCAGAGCGTGCACAGAAGTTAGGGATAAGAGTTGCAATTCTTGGGGCGTCACTAGAAAATTTGGAACACTACCTTCAAGGAGAGGAGTTTAAGGGGACGGTTATTGAGTAGAGTAGAGAGGGTGGAGTAGATGGTTTTGTTTCCATTAAGAGAAAAACGGGCGAGTGCGTAGATATACGCACTCGCCCGCTCTTCAAAAGAAACTACAAAGCAGTTTCTTTTGTCGGTGACACCACTTTTGCTATTTTGTATTAAGTGATTTGCAAAAGTAAGTACTCAATTACTTTGGGAAACATAATTGGGATTAAGCTGCAAAAGTGGTGTCACCCCAGGAATATAACCACCTATGCAGGTAAACCACGTTGTTACTTATCGAACCACTTGCGCACAACAAACTATCTGTCATTCCGGGCTTTATCCGGAATCCAAGGGAATAACCATCCACTCAATACTATTCATCAAATTATACACTTCATCCAGACCACTTGTCATCCCCGACCCCGATCGGGGATCCAGTAATAATGTATTCCTGTGAAGCAGGAATTCTTTATAGGAATAGTTTGTTTTATGAAAAAGTATGGAAACTACGTATTATGATATTATACATAATATCATAATGAGTACTTCTAAGC
>JALVJP010000010.1 GCA_027028225.1 Candidatus Parcubacteria bacterium | reverse complement strand
ATCTGGTAATACCCAAAAACGAGACGAAGGAAAATCATCCACCTCTCTGTCATTCCGTACCTGATGCGGAATTTAGGATGAAATCCTACTATGTGAGGGGGTAGGAGGCGGGGCGTACTTTCGCACGCTCCGCCTTTTCGTATCATCATTTTCACCAATTTCAAAAACACTAAAATCTGTGGATAAGTCAACCCCCCACACACAGAATCTGTGTGTGGGGGTTGACAACTCTCTCTCTCTTTGCTATGTTGTAAACAAATCTTAAAACTTAATTATCATGAAAACATTTGTAAAAATTCTTTTGGTTGTTCTTTTAACTTCGTTGTTCCTATTTATAGGATTAGCACTTCAGGGTTTACTCGGATTTATGACTTTAAGTAGTCCTTATAGATTTGAGACATTTTCCACGATTCAATGGGTTTTCCAAATCCTATGGGTGGTTATGTGGATAAGTGGAGGACTAATCGTTTCGATAGGCATAATAAATGACTCAAACTTTGAGATGCTTTAGAAGTTAAAAGCAAACGACTTTAAAAAGCGGCCTAATGGTCGCTTTTATTATAGGAAACTTCTACTTCTTTCTCCTAAGAAAGGCAGGGATAGATGCCCAATCAGTATTGGAATCATCAGTATCATCAATAATTTCAATATCTTCATCTTCCTCTTCAATTTCTCGCTCTTTTTTTACTCCCTTCTTTTCTTCAGAATTCTTTATAAGCTCTTTTTGTTCAAATTGTCGCTCAATGTGATTTTGATTTCCAAGCACTTGTGCAAATTTTCGTGTAGTTGGTTTCCCGTCAAATCCTGTTGCGATTACAGTAACTTTCACTTCACCTTTTTTAAGAGAAGCATCTTGAATTGTCCCAAAGATCACACGCGCATCGCTATCAATTGATTCGGTAATCGTTTGTGCAATTTCATTTACCTCATTCATTGTGAGGTCATCTCCCGCTGAAATTGCAAAGAGGACGCGTTTTGCTCCGTCAACTTCAACATCAAGGAGGGGAGAATTGATTGCTTCAAGAGCTGCTTCTTTCGCACGGTTTTCCCCTGATTTAATTCCAATTCCCATAAAGGCTGCGCCTGCTTCTTTGAGTGTTGTTTCAATGTCCGCATAATCGATATTAATCACTCCTGGTGTCGTAATGAGGTCGGAAATTCCCTTTACCGCTTGTTTCAGAACATCATCAGCAACAGCAAATGCATCTTTGAACGACATTTCTTCTCCTGCAACTCCAAGGAGGTGATCATTTGGAATAGTGATAAGTGCATCTACCTCTTTCTCAAGCTCTTCAATACCGTTTTCTGCGATTCGCTTGCGCTGAGCCCCTTCAAAGTTAAATGGCTTTGTAACAACTCCAAGTGTAAGGATTCCTTCTTCTTTTGCGATACGCGCAATAATAGGGGATGCTCCGGTTCCTGTTCCTCCTCCCATTCCCGCAGCGATAAAGACCATGTCCGCTCCCTTCATTGCTTCTTGAACTTCTGCTTTCGTTTCTTCTGCAGAGGCTCTTCCAATTTCTGGATTCATTCCAGAACCGAGCCCTTTTGTGAGATTTTTTCCGATATGGATTTTTTTATCCGCACGAGAATGGTGAAGATCTTGTGTATCTGTATTAATTGCAATAAATTCAACTCCATTAATTTTTGAGTCAATCATATGGTTAATTGCATTTGCCCCAGAGCCACCAACTCCAATAACTTTAATGCGTGCAAATGTTTCAATCTTTGGATTTACTTTTGGCATAATAAGTATGTGTTAAGAATAATACGAATAAGTAATTACCATCATAGTATAACAAAAAACAACTTCATGAGAAGTTGTAAAAATAATTTATTTCTTATTTCGTACCGGAGCATTGAGTACACCTTGTACAACCTCATCAATATCATCAGTAATTGTGTAAAGATTAATGTCTTCTGGAGATATTGTTTTGAATTTAAGAAGAACCTCCCTAAAAAACCTTTCTAACTCAATCCAGTATTCGGATCCTACGAGGTATACAGGAACCTTTGGAATTTTTCTTGTCTGCATAAGGGTAATAATCTCAAAGAACTCATCCATTGTTCCGAAGCCACCAGGGAAGTAGATGTAGGCTTCTGCGGAATACGCCATCACTACTTTTCGTGTAAAGAAGTGATGGAACTCAATGTAGTCACTAATGTACTCATTCATTGTCTGTTCGTGCGGAAGTTCAATATTCATTCCTACCGATGCTCCACCTGCAAGGTATGCACCTTTGTGAGCTGCACCCATGATTCCGTGACCTCCTCCTGTAATTATTGCGTACCCATGTTCTGCAAGTCGTTTTGCAATCTCTGTAGCTTTAAGCGAATATGGATTATCTTCGGGAAGTCGTGCAGATCCAAATATCGTTACAGATTTTTCGTACTTATTCACGAGCTTAAATCCTTCTTCAAGTTCTTTCTGAACAACACACAATCGTGTCTTGATGATATCTTCACGTGCACCTTCCTTACACATCTGCATCATCTTTTCCAGCACTAAAATATGTTTCATACCTGCTATCTTATCAAAAAATTATAAGAAAGAAAGTTGTGTTATCAAACCTATTTCCATTAATTTTTCAACAAGATAAGGAAACTGTACTTTCCAATTTTTACTCTTGGAGAATACAATTATCTTCCCATCTTTTCGTTGAATGATGGAAAAGGTTTCTTGGTTCTGTTGAAGGGAAGTGAGGAGGTTCTGTGGAACTATTTTTGAAAGCGAGATTATCGCAATTGGGAGTAATTTTTTTCGTGATTTTTCTAAAAGAGAAAAATATTCGTCATACGAAAGTTTGTTTGAAAGAAATAACCATAGTGGAAGTGTTTGTGTAAAGGTTTCAATTCCTTTTATTTCACCATGATATATTTGTGATATTTTTTCTTCTCGTTGTTTTAAAAGTTTTTTCATTTTTATTATGCTCATCAAATTTTGAAAATCATATTGTCCTTGTTTTTTTCCTCTATCTTTAGCTAAACTCTTTCTTTTGTAGAGTCGGGTTTGGAGAATCGTTTTTTTTGAATGCTGTGCAAGTGTAAAGAGAGTATGTAGGTAGTACTCTTCTTGTTCTGGGAGACGAAGGTAAAAATAAGTATCGATGCTCGGAATAAAAAGTCGTTCTATTTCTAATTTCGGAAGAAACGGAAATACCTGTTTTGTTCCCACAAGGATGAATGATTTTTTTTCTGAAATATCTTTGATTATTTTCTTACGCTCTCTCGCACTAGTAGTACCATCGATGAAATATATTTTTTGCGAGGGAAAAAGTTTTTCGAGCGCTTCTTTTAATCGTTCACTCCCAACCCCCAACGGCTTCAGTCTCCAAGAAGAACACTTTGGACAAAAATCTGGAGCATCTTTCTTATCTCCTGTATTTTTATGGATAAAACGGATTTTCTTCCCATCTCGGGTGAGGCGATGAGTGTGCTCTCCTATAACATTCCCACAATCAAGACAAACAAGATTTGAGGAAAAATGTTTCTTCTGTGCAAAAAGAAATATCCTCTTTTTATCTTTCACTGCTTTCTTAAGAAGTCGCTCAAACTGCGAATTAAAGAGGAAAGAATCTTCTCTCATTTTTCTTAAAATCTCTTCAATACGCTCCTCATCTTTTAACTTTCTTGTCTGCTCTTCGTGGTAGGGAATGAAGTGGATGTGATTGAGTGGGTTTTTCTTTTTGAAGAAATCTGGAACATTCTTTAAGCTTCGTTTTACCCTCCAATCAAAGAGCACATCTGAGAGAATGAGTTCAATACTGGTTTCTTTTGCGTATTGAATGAGCAATTCTCGCAGGTTTATAAAAGGCGGGCGGACTGTGAGGTACATATCAGAATTGTATTGCTCTAACACGAGACTGCTTTTGTTATAGAGAGGCTCATTGAGAAACGGAATACTTGTAATAACAAGAGATGCTTGCTGTGTAATTCTTTCAAGTATACTCTCTCTCTTTTTTTCGCTTATCTTACCATCAAGGAGGAATACATTCTCTTTTCCTAGTAGATTGCTAAATTTCGAATAGAGAGAGACACGTTCCTCTCTTTCAGGGGCTATAAGGTGAATAGATTTATCTTCATTTAATATGTCTTGAAAATATTCCCCAAGCGTCTGAATTCGTTCTCGATAGGGAAGCTGGAGGATACGAACTGAGTAGGAACTCTTTTGTTCTCTATCTACCTCCTCTATTCTCTCTTCCCACATTTTCTTAGGAGTACTCACGCGTATGATTTCGCTCGGCGAGACGTTCATCAAATCAGCATACGAAAATACTGCATTAAGGTAGTGGGGAGAGAATGGATTCTTTTTTTTCTCTTCATTACAGAGAAAGCGAAGTCGAGAAGAGATAGAACGAATTTCCTGCTTTCGTTCCATAAGCGAATAGCTCCCAATAACAAGAACATCAATCGTTTGGGTTTGAAGTGGTGCACACACGACATCCCCACGCGCAAAAGGCTTCCTTGAGAGGTAGCTTAATGTCTCCTGTGGAAGTTTTCGTGAGAGCGGAATCACTTCGATGAGGTACATAGGTAGTGGTAGTATAGCATATAAGCAGGGAAAGGGCGGGTGCGTAATCCTACGCACCCGCCCTTTCCTTACAACCACCCATCCCATACCCACTCACGCTTGCAACGCCCACTCAATTCTCTATACTAGACAGAGTATATGGCACTTCTCTCAAAAAAAATTGGAATTGATCTTGGAACCACAAATATTCTTGTATACCTTCCCGGGAAAGGGGTTATCCTCAACGAACCATCCGTTGTTGCGGTATCCGTTGCAGATAATAGTATTCTCGCATTTGGAATAGAGGCAAAGCGAATGATAGGACGAACACACGACGATATCCGCGCTTTCTACCCAATGAAAGATGGAGTAATCGCAGACTATCGCGTTGCGGAAAAGATGCTTAACTACTACTTCAAGCGCGCGCTTGGAAAACTCTCCTTTATAAAACCTGATGTACTCCTCTCCGTTCCTGCGGGGATAAGCTCCACAGAACGACGCGCGGTGATTGAAGCAGCACTCCGCGCAGGAGCAAAGAATGCCTATGTAGTGAAAGAGCCAATTCTCGCAGCAATTGGATCAGGAATTTCTATTCAAGAACCAAACGGATATATGATTGTTGATATTGGAGGAGGAACGATTGATGTTGCAGTTATCTCACTTGGGGGAATTGTTGCTTCAAATTCTGTAAAAGTTGCAGGACAGAAACTCAATCAATCTATTATTGAGTGGATGAAGAAACAGCACAACCTCGCAATTGGAGAACGCACTGCTGAGAAGATTAAAATTAAAATCGGTTCTGCCATTCCTCTCGAAGACGAACTCCAGGTTATTGTGAAGGGACGAGACTATGTAACCGGTCTTCCACGCTCTGTGAAGATAAGCACGAATGAGGTAACGAAAGCAATCGACGGGGATCTCAAGCGTATGATACGCGCGATGAAAGATGTGCTCGCAAAAGTTCCACCAGAGCTTGCATCTGATATCATCGACAACGGAATTGCACTCACCGGAGGAACTTCTCAGTTACGAAATATTCCGGAGCTTATAAAACGGCGAACGGGGGTAGAAGCACACCTTGTTGATGACCCACTCCTCTGCGTTGCACGAGGGACGGGAATCGCACTCGAACACATTGATACTTACAAAAAGGCAATCATCACAAAGTAGCAACTTTTTATGGAGCCTGTTCACGACAAATTAAAAAACATTCTGAACGAAACCCATCAAGCGATTGCAATAGAGACGCACTCTCCGGAACACCTCCTTACTACGATACAAGACCTCTTCCCGGATGAGGTGCTTTTTGCGCGCTACTATGAGTATCTCGGCATTCAGGACCTAGAAGATGCGAAAGTATTCTTTCGTGAACGCGTGGGGGAGGGAGATAGCAGAAGATTTATCCTCGTTGCATTTCAAGATATAGGTGTGGAAAGTCAAAACGCACTCCTCAAGGAAATCGAGGAGCTACGAGAACCGACGCGTGTTATTTTTATCTACCCGCAAGGGAAAGAACTCCTCTCAACTGTTCGCTCACGACTCCTCATACACCGACTTGGCGGAGAAATAGAGAATAGGGAAGAGGAAAGCGGACTCTTTGATATCCCATCATTCATCCAGCTTCCGCTCCAAGAGAAGTTTTCACTCATTCAAACATTTATCGCTGAAGAGAAGAAGAAAACGGAAGACGAACGACGCCTTAAATCGCGTGCGCGTCACTTTCTCACGCTCCTTGAACAGAAGCTCGCTGAGGAACATAATAAAAAGAGAGAAGCGGAATTCTACCCACTCCTCTCAAGTATTCTCAAAACGAAAGAGTATCTCGATGTGCGCGGAGCGTCGGTAAAACAGCTCCTTGAATCACTCGCGATTGAAATCCACTTCTCTCCGCTACGAACGAGGAAGTGAGAGAGGTGGAAATCCTGCGTGTGCGTCTACTTCCACCTGAGAACCTGCAGGAAGTCCACTCTCTCCGTCACGAATTTTAAGGAAAGCACTTGTCGCAATCATGAGCGCGTTATCACCACAGAGGAATCGTTGTGGGGTGAAGAGTTCAATTCCTTCCTCCTGAGTGAGCTCCTGAAACGCACTCACGATTCGCTCGTTTGCAGAAACTCCTCCTGCAATGATAAGTCCTCGCGCAGAAAAAGCTTCAATCGCCTTCTGCGTTTTTTTCACGAGCACTTCAGTAACGCTCTCTTCAAATTCAAGCGCAATATCCGCAATGAGCTGATCAGAGAGTTCTCCATATTTTTCTTTGAGATTCTCGATAAGGTAGCGAACAGCAGTCTTCAAGCCAGAAAACGAAAAGCGATAATCATCACTATGAATCATAGGGCGGGGGAGTGATACCTCCTCATTCACTCGCCCCTCTTTCGCACGCGCGGAAATTTTAGGTCCGCCAGGATACTCCATCCCAAGCATACGCGCGACTTTATCAAACGCTTCTCCCACCGCATCATCAAGCGTTTCTCCGATAAGGAAGTAGTTATTCCATCCCTTGACGAGAACGAGTTGAGTATGTCCTCCCGAAATAAGGAGCGCGAGCATAGGAAAAGAAAACGAATCGAGAGGGAAGAGTGCTTGTTCTTCCTTAAGGTAGTTCTCTTTGAGGAGGATTGAGCTAATGTGTCCCTCCATATGGTTTGTGGGGTAAATAGGAGCTCCTGTAAGGAGAGAAATCGCTCGCGCAAAATTTACCCCTGTCCAGAGCGCAGGGGAGAGACCTGGACCATTTGTCACTGCGATCGCATCGATGTGAGGAAGTTTAAAATTATCATCAGAAAATAGAGAAATGAGAGTTTCAGCGAGCCCTTTTTCTCGTTGAAAGATTTCTTCGAGTGCACGCCTTTTCTCTTCATCAAGTGTTATTACTTCCTCTGAGTAGCGCGTCGCAATCTCTTGAAAGATAATAGGGAGGTTTTTCGCGTGTTCGCGCTTTGCGAGAGCAGGGAAAACACCTCCGTAAGGAATGTGTGTCTCAATTTGAGAAATAGTGATATCAGCAAGCACAGAGAAATTATCTTGTGCCTTATCTATCTCAACGAGAGAAATGGCACTCTCGTCGCAACTTGTTTCAATAGAGAGAAGTCTCATAGGGCGAGTGTAACACCCAAAGGAAATCTTGCAAAAGAAGGGAAATATGATAATCTCCTTTGTGTTCTTGGGAATACTTAAAGAACGGTCCCATCGTCTAGTGGTCAGGACGCCAGGTTTTCATCCTGGTAACCGGGGTTCGACTCCCCGTGGGATCACAAAAAACCTCTCGGTAGCGAGGGGTTTTGTTACGGATATATAGAATTTCTAAAAATGTGATAAACTTAAGTTCGCAAATGGTAGGAGATAATAAAGTTATGAAAGGTGTTATTTATATAATGACAAGTGCCGTCTCTGGTTTAATAAAAATCGGAAGAACGAGTACAAATAATTTTCAGGAGCGCATGCGCCATCTTGAGAGCAATGGTTACTATAATGTAGTAGGGTTAAGAAGATTTTTTGCAATTGAAGTTGAGGACTATGAAGAAAAGGAAAATCTTTTGCATGAAATTTTTGGTAAACACCAAGTAGGTGATAGTGAATTGTTTGCATTGGACGAAGAGCTCGTAAAGCAATTGCTCTTGTCCTTTGAAGGTAGAGTTATTTATCCAAATAATATCGATAAAGAGAAAGAATTCGACCAGGTTTCAGAGTCAAGAAGACAAAGCAGATTATTTAGTTTTTACAAGAAAGGATTAAAAAATGGCGATATAGTCACTTTTATCGATGATAAAAATATAGTAGCAAGGATTGTTGGCGAAAGAGAAGTTGAGTTTGAGGGGCAAAAGTACAAATTAGCCCCTTTAACACGAAAATTGTATGAACGAATGGGGAGAGTAAACGCAAGCGGTGCATATCAAGGGGCAAGATACTTCACTTACAAGAACAAAAGACTAATAGATTTACCGGATGTTGATTAAGAGATTATAAAAATGTTTGTTATGAGAATGAAAAATTAAATATTAT
The DNA here is from genome assembly GCA_027028225.1 of Candidatus Parcubacteria bacterium. Lineage (GTDB taxonomy): Bacteria > Patescibacteriota > Minisyncoccia > Phycocordibacterales > UBA1006 > UBA1006. The sequence continues at coordinate 8,780 of JALVJP010000010.1, read as the reverse complement.
GAAAAGATAGGGAAAAATAGATGTAATGTCGCACAATATACCTTTTACGACATTAAATAAGGAAAACGGGCTTATTTTTCAAGCAAATCGGGTTTTTCCCTACCAATACTAAGAGAGCATAAACAATAAGGTATTTGTTTGTAATAGAATTCTGTTGTTACCTGGCACAGTCACCATCTCTAGATTCCGGATCAAGTCCGGAATGACATTCATTTTTCGATAAAAAACGCCCTTGTGAGGCGTTTTTTGAAACACTTATGATACATTGCTCATTTTTGTGAAAATATCCTTCTGTAAGAGGTGTGTATGTTTTTTCTTTACTGCTGAGATGAAGTAACGAGGGATATCTGCGATAAGAGCATCTTCTTTAAGTGTCTTTTTTAATTGATGGAGTTCCTTCTGGTTGAGTTTATCTATCTTGTTTACCACAAGGAAAACTTCTCCTCTCTCACGAAGTGTCTCAATAATTGCTCTATCTTCCTCGCCAAGTCCTCGTCGCGCATCAATAATAAGAACAACGAGTGCGAGATCACTTACTGGATGAGTTAAGTACCACGAGATCCGCTGTTGAAGCGCCTCGCGCATTCCTTTTGAAACGCGTGCGTAGCCATAGCCCGGAAGATCAACAAAATACGCTTCTCGTACATCCCCCTCTTTTTCTTTCCACTGAACGAGAAAGAAGTTAATCTCCTTCGTCTTCCCTGGTGTTCGCCCAGTTTTCACCATCCCCTTTCGCTCCATTAGCACATTCATAAGTGTAGATTTTCCGACATTGGAACGCCCTATGAATGCAACTTGCGGAATTCCATCGTAAAGAATCGCCTCTTCCGAGACGACCCCTTTTATAAAATCTATTTTTGTAATTCTTCGTTCCTTTTCTTCCATATTTTTTAAAGAGAATCTGATGAAAGCTCACCCTCCTCTTCCCTATCCTGATTTTCGTTCATCTGTTGTTCTTCCATGGTATGGAGATTTCCGCCAGCAATAAGAGATACAAGTGAGGATTTAAGAAAATCAACAAACTGCTCTTGTTTTCCATTAATTATATCCTTTAAATAAGTGTTATAAAAAGGACTTACATTTTCTTTTACATATTCAACATTTTCCCTTACTTTCGGTGATTCTACGATATCCCTGATAGAAAAGTTAAAATAATATGATGCGATAAAGAACGCAATTATGAGAATAAGAAGAAAGCGTAGTATTGATCCTTTTTGTTCTGTTTTTTTCATACCTCTCTATTTTACCTATTTTTCGTTAAAAAAGAAAGTCCCTAGAGGAGTACTTCTATTTTTTAAGGATATATGATATAAGATATACAAACCGACAAGGAATGAAAAAAAACAAAAATGATGGGTAGGCGCCGAAGAAAAAGAGGGCCGAGAGGACCTAAATACGGCACCTGCCCGATATGTGGTTTCAAGGGACGTCTAACCGTCCACCACATATACCCGAAGTCTTTATTCGGGGAAACAGGGGAGCATATTCTCCTCTGCCGTGAAGATCATAATATGGTCGAACGGGAAATACAACGCACCGAAAAAGAAGCAATTCGCAACGGTGCGGAACCTCGCAAAAACGGAAGAGTTAAACTCTCTGGCGAGGTATACTGGAATATAGTATTCCAGTATATCGATGAGGAAAAACAGATTCCTCGTTGATAAATAAACAGGGTTTTTAAATCCTGTTTTCTTTTCTCCTTACCCTTTTTATATACTCTCGAAAGTGCTCCTTCGATGAAACAATACGAGGAATTTCTTCTTCATCTAATTCTCCTTTCTCTATAAGTTCGTCTAATCTTATAAGAAACCATAAGAATTCTTCTCCATAGAATCTCTGAAATTCACGTAAAAAGAAAAAGTTTCCTGTAAAATACGCGCGTTTTACCTTTTCCCAGAGTAAATCAATATCTAATCCTATTTCCTTTGAAGCCCTCGCAATAATAAGTGATAGTGCATCTCGCAACCTATCGTATGCTCTATTCTTTTTTACATAAGATTCCACCTCTCGTTGTTGAACATGAAGTAAGTTACTTATTTCTTTTTTATGTTTCAAAAGAAGTTCATTTGCAAGTTTCTCTGTAACCGCTTCGTTAAAACTTTCCATCTTCTCTCCAATACTGTACCCTACTTTTACTTTTGGTGATTTTTCTGGGTGAATATATACTTTTGAAGAGGAAAAAAGGTGGAGCATTTCATGGAGAAGTGACGCATAATCATGAAGTTTATTTCCTGTAAGATAAACTTCAATATTCCTCGTATTTTCAAGAAACAAATCCGCCTGATATTTATTTTCACTCTCAAGGAGATGAATTCTCTGAATAAGATCACTAAGATTATACTCAGAAAATCCTTTTTCTTCTATTCCAAGTTCTCTTATTTCCTCAGTAATAAAATTGGAGAGTTGTAATATAACTTTCCTATCCTCTTCGGTCTTCTCTACTTCATGTGCATCCGGGTCACTCGGCTCAAAGTAATACATCGTATCTTGTGAGTCTTCATTAAATTCATTTACTACTTTGTCTACTTCCTCTTTTTTCATTTTTCCCTGCGGAACAAATTGTTCTTTTTTAAAACGAAAAAATGACATAGTTTATATTATGTCATTTTTTTTATAAAAAGGAAGGTTATATCCCTTGAATACGGTTCTTAAGTTCCCTTCCCTCAAAAAAATCTCGCATCGATTTAACTACCGAAGAATACATATTCTCTACCGATTCTCGTGTATAGTAAGCAATGTGTGGGGTAATAATGAGATTTGGAAATGAGAGGAGTTCCTGTGCTTCTTTGATGTTATCCTCATGTTCTACCACATCAAGTGCAACATGGGAAAACTTCCCTGCACGAAGTGCATCGAGAAGATCCTCTGTCTTAATAAGACCTCCGCGTGATGTATTGATAAGAACAACCCCATCCTTCATCTTTCCAATTGTTTCCTTATTAATCATATGGCGCGTAGAATCGAAAAGAGGAACATGGAGGGTGATGATATCTGACCGCTGGTAAAGTTCGTCGAGAGAGTCAACATAGTGAAAATGATACTCTTCTGCGAGATCTTTGTTCGGGTGTACATCATATGCAATAGTATCCATAAGGAATCCATGTGAGGCAATTCTACACACATGAGCACCAATTTTTCCTGTTCCGACGACACCAATCGTCTTCCCTTTTAAGGACATTCCCATAAGCCCTTCATCTTCAAATACCCCACTCTCTGTTTCAGTCTCCCCTTCTAGTACACGTCGAATGGATGCGAGGAGGAGGGCAAAAACGTGCTCCGCAATGACGTGCGATCCATAGTCAGGGACATTCACCACAGGAATTCCTCTCTCGTGTGCATAGTGAAGATCAATGTGGTCGTATCCAACACTCCTCGTTGTGATGAGCTTCAAATTAGGAAAACGATCAAGTTGCTTCCTATTGAGGTGGGAATGCACCATCACAGAAATAATCTCTACATCGGAAAAATCTCCTTCCGTTTCCTGGACTGGATCATGATAAATCCGCGCATTTGGAAAAGCGCGGAGCGGAAAACCTTCCTCTCCGTGCTTTACCTCAAAGAATGTAATATGATTTTCCGACACTTCTTTTTTATCCATTTCTCTATTCTAAATGTTTTTTGGAAAATGAGAAACAATCTCAGAGAGCGGAAATCTTGTCTTCGCAAGTTTTTGATCTGAATCACCTTCTTTTCTATATCCAAGAACTCCCACAAGAACTGAACCATAATTCGTTCCCTCAAGACCGAGAATTCTATCGTATGCTTCCCTATCAAATACCTCCATCGGAGTCATATCAATTCCACGCTCTGGCGCAACGATATGGAGAACTCCCATCACAAGGTATGCCTGTTTCTGCGTCCATGTAAATTGATTATCGATGCTATGAACAATCTTCTTCGTCAGATCTTCCAACTCTTGAAGAGTACCCCTCTCAAAACCACGTAACTTTTCTGTACGCTCAATGAAGCGTTCAATGTAGCCATCAGGAACACTTTTCATTGAAGCGATTACAATGAGGTGGGATGCATCAGCAACATCAATGCCGTGAAAAGAATACTCAGCGAGTTTCTCTTTTGTTTCATCATCGTCTATCACGATGAAGCGATACGGTTGAAGACCGAGTGCTGATGCAGAGAGGTTCATCGATTCCAATACATATCGGATGTCTTCATTGGGAATTTTCTTTCCTCTCTCGTAATGTTTTGTTGCATAACGCGACGAGAGAATATCATAAATCATCATAAGCTCTGGTGTATATTATGTAGTGGATAATCTCTCTCATTTTACTCCTCTCTCAAGAAAAAGAAAAATCCTCATAATGAGGATTTCTCTCTATACCCAAAACTATAGACCGAGAAGTTCTGCAATTCGTGGTTGGTTGAATCCGATGATAACTTCATCTCCAATTTTAATTACAGGAACTCCCATTTGCCCTGTGAGTTCTACCATTTCCATTCGCTTCTCTACATTCTCTGCAACATTATAGTCTGTAAAAGGAATGTTGTTTTCGTTAAGGTAAGCTTTTGCCATATTACAGAATTGACATGTAGGTGTTGAGTAAATTGTAACTTCTTTCATATCGTTATCTCTTAAAATTATTACTAAATTGTAACGCGCGTATTGTAGCACGAAATAGAAAAGGTGGAAGTACCATTAAAACAAGTCATCTTCCTTCTCGCTAAAACTCTTCTTACAAAGCTCTTCGCTCCCGTTAAGCACCATCACAGTTTGAATCTGACTCGGAGCGAGTGTTGGTTGAATGATAATGATTTTTTCAGGATCTCGTGGGTCAAAGCGGATATGGGTAACGCTTCCTATTTGAGTTGTTGGGGAACATTGGAGAAAAACAGCATTCCCATCGCTCACCTCCATATCACGAGGAAGGTGACTTATAATGTTTTGCCCATCTCCCTCAAGTGGAATTGTGGCGTTCAACTCACTCAATATTCCCTCAGATTTCAAACCGCTCTGAGAAAAGAGATATACACGCGAACTTTTTGGAAATACATCTGCGATATACCCTATCGCTTCTCCAAGTCGCGAAAGGACAATATCACCCTCTTGAAAACCCTTATCTCCCCCTCCTTTAATGAGGAACATATTATGTGATGCTTTGTGAATTACCCATGTTTTTGTTCCATCCATCTCGTTGAGTTTTTCCACAGGAATTTCATTTTCTAGAAACCGAACACGATCTTGAAGTAATAAAAACTCCTTCTCCTCATCTTCCAATAAACGAAGCGCTCGAACAAGTTCCTCTTTTGTAAGTGTGTTTGTATCGAGTTTCTCTCGTATAAAACGAGTGAGAAGTGTTGTATTTGTAAGCTCTCGTACATAGAGCGGTTCGAGAAGGAGCGCCGCTCTTTCTGGAACCGTAGAGTATTGAAAAATAGCGAACACAGCAAAAAGTGTGATAAGAGGGAGGAAAACCCCCCTCCCTTTTTTACGAGAGTTCCTGTTCATCGTTTTCGTGGATAAGAATTTGCTCATAATTTTCAAAATCATTAAAAATGTTCTCTGTTCCTCTCACAACCGCATGGAGTGGGTCTTCCGCGACATGGACAGGAATTCCATCAAGCTCTTCACTGATAAGTTCATTCAACCCTCGAATACCTGCACCTCCTCCTACAAGGAAAATTCCTCGCTGCATAATATCTGCCACAAGTTCTGGAGGAGTCTGTTCGAGCACTGATTTTACCTCCTCAACGAGCGTGGTAATGGAATCACGTATTGCGAGGAAAATATCTGTATGCACGATACGAATTTGACGAGGGAGACCTGTAACAATATCTCGTCCACGCACAATCGATTCGAGTGACTCCACCTCATTGTGGTATACCGCACCTATCTGAATCTTTACTTCTTCTGCAGTTTTCTCTCCGATGAGAATATTATGAGCTTCTCGCATATACTGAATAATGTCGCTATTGAGACGATCTCCTGCAATTTTTAAGTTCTTTGAGTGAACAATTCCAGAGAGCGAAATCACTGCAATATCGGCTGTTCCTCCCCCAATGTCAATCACCATTGACCCAATCGCTTCTCGTACTGGAAGACCAATTCCCACTGCAGCCGCCATCGGCTCTTCTACGATGTAAACTTCTCGTGCTCCTGCGTTGTGCGCAGCATCAAACACCGCACGTTGTTCCACATTTGTAATTCCTGACGGAACACCCACGATGACACGAGGACGGAAGAATTTCTTTGAGAGTCGTTCCACTTTTCCGATGAAGTATGCGAGCATCTCCTGTGTCACATCAAAATCAGAAATGACTCCTTCTACGAGCGGGCGAATTACTTCGATGTGTTCAGGGTTTTTTCCGAGCATTTCTCGTGCTTCGGACCCTACCGCAACGATGCGTCCTGACTTTGTGTTCAATGCAACAACAGAAGGTTCGTTCACGATAATCCCCTTCCCTTTCGCATACACGAGCGTGTTCGCTGTTCCTAAATCAATCCCGATATCGTTGGAAAAGCGGTTATACATTTTTTGCATGAGTTTTTTCATATGGTTTCGATACGTTGTTGAAGTTCTGCGAGAAGACGATCTTGAGCGATGTATTCTACCTCATCACCTTTCCTCTCTTTTAATTCTACTCCACCTTGTTCCTTTGATCGTTCTGAAAGTACTACGCGGTAAGGAATTCCAAATAAGTCAGCATCCGCGAGCTTTTCACCTGGGCGTGCTAATCGATCATCATAGAGGACCTCAACACCTGCATTTTTCAAATCATGGTAGAGGTTCTCTGCCTCAATCCTCAATGTATCGTTTTCCCCGAAGACAAGAAGGTGAACCTGGAAAGGAGCGATAGATTCTGGCCATATAAGCCCTCTCTCATCACTCATCGTTTCAGCGATAACACCTGCAAGTCGAGTAATTCCTATTCCATACGAACCCATATATACAAATTGCTCAGTTCCATTCTCGTCCTTGAAGGTAAGGTTGAGTGCTCGAGAGAATTTCTCCCCAAGAGAGAAAATGTTTCCAACCTCAACTGCTTTCGCCTCCCGTAACTCTTCGCGACTGAGAGAGAGATCCTTGAGAACTTCTTCGTTCAGTGCTTCTTCATTAACCGCGATATGTTGTTCATCACTAATATAGATAGTATCTTCCCCAACTTCGGAGAGTGTTTGAAATTCGTGCGAATAGGAAGAGAACGATCCACCGAGTGCGTAGGTAAGGTAGGTACTGCCACCAAGTCCAAGTTTCTCATAGATACGGAGGTATGCATCTTTTACTTTCTCATAGAACGTGTCGTGTTCCTCTTTTGAACGAGCAAAGGAGTAGAGCGCCTTCCAGTTGAATTCCCTTCCCCGCATAAGTCCGGATTTTGCACGCTCCTCATTTCGAAAAATAGTGCGAATATCATACACCGCAGTAGGAAGATCCCGATAGGAAGAAATGAATGATTTCATCATTGAGGTGATTGCTTCCTCGTGAGTAAACGCGAGACCAAGCTGTTGTCCACTTTTGAGTTCGGTTTTGAACCAATTATCGACAAGCTCGTCATCCCATCTTCCTGATTGTTCCCACGCTTCTTTTTTTTGAAGTGCGCTTGATTGTATCTCAAGCGCACCAAGCCCGTCCATTTCATCACGGATAATATTCTCTATTTTTCTCACCACACGAAGTCCAAGCGGAAGTAAATCGTACACCCCCGCCATTTCCTTGTGGATGAATCCAGCACGGATGAGGAGTTGTGCATTTCTTGCTTCTTCATCGCGAGGTGCTTCCTTTCGTGTCTTCGTAAAGAGTTGAGATTGCTTCATACTCGCCATCATACACGAAGAGAGGTGAAATTCAATAGAAAAAAGATAAGCTAAACATAAAGCTTATCTTACTTCAATTACGGATATATTTCAGAGACCAAGACTAACACGCACCTCGACGATACTACCATCCTCATCAGTCGTTACTGAAGCAATGAGTGGATGAGAATCTTCAGCGTAATGTTTCATAAAATCATCTTTTGTTATCAATCTTTCATTCCAGAAGAATTTTGTATCTTTTGTGATTTGATGGTTGTATACTACCTTATCTCTATTTTCTACCTCAAGTCTTTCATCTGGGAGTATTCTTGATGAGTCTATAACATCGAGCTTCATCACACCAACTCCATCTTTTTCCCCGATACCTTTCACATAAACTAATTGATTTGAATAGGTGTGTGAGGAGAAAAATTTCTCTTCATTAGAGTGGTCTCCGTATGCTCCATGCATCCCAGCATTTTCTACTTCAATAGGGTTAGTATTTACATCTGAAGTAACTTTTTTCTCCGTAGAATCCTTTAGCTCAACTTGATAACTATTTCCTCTTGTGAACTCCTCCTTCTTCATAACAACAAAGAGAAGAACAAGAATTATTCCCGCGAGCAATATGATAAGTATGCTTTTCTTTCTATTCATGGTAGTTCAAATTATATTATGTTTCAATGCACTTTCAATCCGCGCAAGCGATTCTTCCTTTCCAAGAATTTCTAAGAGAGTAAATGGGTCTGGAGATTTCTCTTTTCCGGAGAGTGCGTAGCGGAGAGGCCAGAGAACATTCCCCCTCCCCTGCTCCTCTGCGTAGGGCCAGATGAGCTCCTTCGTTTTTTCTGCAGTAAATGCTCCCTCGTGGTTAGTGAGAAGTTCCTTAAGATGACGAAGATGTCGTTCTGTTTCCTCCGCATCCGCTTTCTTCCATACGAGCTTTTCTCTATCGATAGCTGGACGTTCGAAAAAGTAATCGAGGTCTCCATTCTCAATCATCTCCTGTAAGTCGCGATAGGCTTCTACA
>JALVJP010000009.1 GCA_027028225.1 Candidatus Parcubacteria bacterium | reverse complement strand
ATTCCTAATCCCTCTAGGCATAGAGATTTCGGAGTCCGAAAAATTCCACCTGGTAAGGAGAAGGGATTGGCTTTCCTTCTGTAAGAGATTCCCAAAGTTTAAGATACTCCTCCTCTGGCTTCTGATTGAGAGGAGAGAAATCACTCAACCCTCTAATACTGTTTATCGTATGAACATATCCATCTATTGCTTCAATAAGGAGAAGGTATGCTTGCTCTCGACTCTCTGCAGAAACAACAATATTAAAATCCAGAGCGACACCATACCACGCATCTTTCCCTTCAGAACGATCCCTAAATATAATTACTCTCACACTCCCTTTTGTTGGTGTATTCTTAAATACCTTCATACAACAAGTAGTATATCGTTCGTCACTGAAAATACAAGAATTATGATTACCCTCTCTTCAACACTGCTTCGATTCCTGGGAGTGTCCCTTCCACAAGAAAATCCAACATCGCACCTCCCGCAGTGGAGATAAACTGAAACGCATCTTCAAGATTTTGCTCAAGAATGACTGTGCTTGTATCACCCCCACCACTTACTGCATAGGTATCACTTTCCACAACACTATTCGCAACTGCAACCGATGCGTGAGTATACCCATCTTCATACTTCCCCATTGGACCATTCCAAAGCACTTCCCTACTCTTACGGATGTACTCGCCAAAATGTTTTTCCGTTTCTGGTCCAATATCGAGAATCGCATCATCGCCAAGCTCTTCAATTTTTCCCTCACTTCCATTCTTTCCTCGAAAATCAACAGGGAGTACAATTCGCGGGTCATTCATTACATGTGTAACATCCACACTATCATCGTAGTAAGAACTTCCGATATTTATCCCCTTCTCTTTTAAGAAAACATTTGCAAGTGCCCCACCAAGTAGGATTGCGTCTGCGAGCTTGTGTTCGAGTATCTTCTCGATAAGAGGTAGCTTTGTTCCAAACTTTGCTCCACCAAGAATGATAACTCGCTCCCCATCATTAAGAGGAGTGAGGAAACGAGAGAGTTCTTCTACCTCGCGAACAAACTGAGAACCAAAATAGCTTGGGAGAAGTCGTGCAATCGCATGAACAGATGCATGCTCTCTGTGAGAGACAGAAAAAGCTTCGTTCACATAGAAATCCGCCCAATTAATGAGTACATTGAGATAAGAAGCATCATCTTTCTTCTCCTCAGAAAAGGATCGTACATTTTCGAGAAGAATAGATTCTCCATCTGCGACTGATTTTAATACATCAACCACCTCACCCCATTGAGCAAACGAAAGAGGTACCTGCTGTGAGAGAAACTCGTAAATTGGCTTGAGTGTTTCTTTTGGATCACGACCTTGGTGGGCAAGAATAATAGTGCGCGCACCTTGCTCTTGAAGAAACTCAATCGTAGGTATCATTTTGAGAATCCTCCAATCTTCCCCTCTATCAACTTTTCCGTCATCGCCAAGCGAAGTATTTGTATCAATACGAAGGATGACACGCTCTCCTCTTAATCCACCTCGAAGTGTCTCGAGAGAGAAATTCTGTATTTTTTTAGTGAATGATGTTTCCATAAGACAATATTATACACGACAACGTGTTTTCTATATAGACCCATTATGATGTATATAGAAGAATGCAAAAAAAAAATGAAATATTCTTCAAACAAGAATATTTCATCTTACTTACCTTTCCTTATACGAAATCGCTCGGAAGAAAGTAATTTAGAGAGAAGAACAAATACCTCTTCCTCTTTTTTATTTGTGTAAAGTCGTAAATCCTGATGGTAGCGTTTCGTAGTACAAGAGAGGAGGATTCCTCCACTTATCTCACGCACCTTGATATCAATAACTACATCTTTCCTCCCCTTCACTGAACGAATGTATCCAGCACTTATCTCACCAACCCCTGCTCTTGTGAATATCTTTGCAACAGGAACGAGTGCTTCAATAATTGTGGTTTTCTTTCCATAATTGTTTGCAGCAGTCTGGAGGTATGCTTTCCGATGGTCAGCCCCCAGTTCATGATTCTTCCCGGACTCCACTCCAGATATTTTTGATGTGCCGAA
>JALVJP010000008.1 GCA_027028225.1 Candidatus Parcubacteria bacterium | reverse complement strand
CTTATTACAGGAAAAGAATCTATCAAATCACTCGCTGGGCCAGTAGGGATTGCAAAAGAGACATCACACGCCCGTTCTCTTGGCTTCCTCGCATTTATCTCATTTGTTGCGCTCCTTTCAGTGAACCTTGCAGTAATTAACATTGTTCCGTTTCCAGCACTCGATGGAGGAAGAATTCTCTTTATCCTCATCGAGAAGCTCATACGAAGAAAGATTCCACAAAATGTATTCCTTTGGGTAAATGGAATTGGATTCCTTCTTCTCATTCTTTTGATGTTATTTGTTACCTATCAGGATATTTTAAGGTTGGTTAAATAAAAACCCCTCGCTATATAGCGGGAGGTTTTTATGATTCTCTGTTTTTCTTTACTTTTCCCCTCCTTTTTATCTTCCCAAGATCGTACACCATTCCGAGCTCACGTGCTTCTGTCCAAAAATCAGTTGGGCCAGCACTTCGTCCATAGAGGCGATATCCGCTCTTTCTTGGCCGCCCTCCATTCGGTTTTCCGGGAAGAGGAAGAACAAATTTTTGCGATCTCCGCTCCATATAGGAGAGAAGCGCAATAATTGCTCCGTGAATAAGCTCTTGAAAGGTAACAATCTGTCGAGTCGCAGGAGTATACACCTTTGAATCCATCAATTCCTCCACCGCGTAAATTGCAAGAGCAGTGTACTCTTGATTACTCAATTCCTCACCTTCTTTTGAGCGAAAGGCGTCAAATACTGCGCGCTCGATGTATCCGCGATAGGGTTCCATAAGATCGTATACAAGCGAAGGGTAGTCAGTTGGCTCGTGGAGAAACCCGTGTGCGGGAGAGAGGTTATGGTACACAACCCATCGTAAAACAATTCCTGATACGAATTTAGAAACCGCGTCGAGTGCGGCGGTGAGCGCATTCCCTCGTTCTCGTCGCGAGTAGCGCCCATATCCAAGTTGTTCGTAGTAGCGGTCCCAGTAGCGTCGTGCGTGATGTGCTTCAAGAATACGCATCTCATCGATGGTATAGTAGCGGTTCTTAAAATCCTGCGGGTAGGGAGCAAGCCAGCGCATCCCAAGAAACTTCGCATTGAGAATTCTACGCGCAATGTAAGTTCGCTTTTTCTCGTTGTTACGAAAACGAATTTGAAGTGAGAGGTTATCTTCCCTCATTGTCCCGATACTTCCTGTAATGTAAACAGCTTTCGGCATATTTCTCCGATGAATAATGAGGGGGACTTCAAAGAACGCACATCGTTCTAGGAATTCCTGACTGAGGGGAGGGACATAGCCGTAGAACATAATTGAGTGAATTTTGGAATAAGCTCGCTCTACTTCTCCCCCTTTGTAGATAATTTTCACAGAATCCTTTTTTGCAATAATATCCGAGACATAGGGAAGCCACATTGGGATTCTTCGAGAAGGTTTGCGGTTATAATTTTTTGCTTGCAGATCTTTTTCCATCATGCTACATTATAAGCAGGTGTCCGAAAAAAGGGAATTTCTGACAGATGTTCGGCACCGCAAGCGTTCTTTGACATTGAAAGATAAGGAGAGTAGGGGAATGCTCCCCGAAAAGCAGGGGAGAAAAGGCATTGTCAGCGTCACGGTGCCCCGAAAAGCAGGGGAGAAAAGGCCAGGGGGTGGATACACTCCCCCGAAAAGCAGGGGAGAAAAGGCATCGTCATGGAGAAGTTGCCCCGAAAAGCAGGGGAGAAAAGGCACGCGGAGAATTTCTGTTCCCCGAAAAGCAGGGGAGAAAAGGCATGATCTCACAAAATTGACCCCGAAAAGCAGGGGAGAAAAGGCTTCTGCAGTAATTGCAATCCCCGAAAAGCAGGGGAGAAAAGGCTTCTTTTCTTCGCTTTCACCCCGAAAAGCAGGGGAGAAAATGCAGAGGGTTTCCCCTGATTCCCCGAAAAGCAGGGGAGAAAAGGCAATAGTTTATGCTGGAGGCCCCGAAAAGCAGGGGAGAAAAGGCTCGTGCAGAATTCTGTCGCCCCGAAAAGCAGGGGAGAAAAGGCAAAGTTTGAAAAAAAGAACCCCGAAAAGCAGGGGAGAAAAGTGCTGTTCCTTCTCTAAAAAAGACTCGAAAAGGGTTCAGGAGAGTCTCAAATAAAAGTGGAGCGACAGGAACCCCGAAACACCCATAAGGATCACTGATTCGAGTACGCTGTTATCGCTCCGCCTTTTCTCCCTAACTCCCCGAATTCAAATAGAGGGTCCATGGACGTCCTTACGGATTCCTGTCGCCTTCCCTCTATCCCTACTGCTCCTTATCTTCCAATGTCAAAGAAGAAAAAGATGACAAACTACAAAGGCATTGCAGGATACCGACTCCATACGAAACGCCTTCACTTCAATGCGAAGAGAGAAGGGAAAGAACTCTCTTTTACACGAAGTGGGAAGTATAAACTCGAGCGCAATGAACAAAACGCTCACTTTTATAACGCCCTCTCAGAAGCAATTCGAAAAGACTATGTCACGCAAGTGGGTCCCCTTGCTGTTTCCACAATGCTTGATTACAAGGAGAATGAGTCTCCTTCGCTTTTTGATTTTTACCTTACCGCACTCCGGGAAGGTTTTCTTTTTGCGGAATCAGTTTCTGAACTTATCGACACTGTTGCAAGGGTGGGGGGAAGACCACTTACTAAATCGTTAAAGGAAAATATCCTCAGTGCAAACAAAAGATTTTTTGAAAGCCTGAATGTAGGAGATAATGAGGAAAAAGTTCTCGCTATTCTCAGTGAATCTTATGCGCAGAAAAAAGGAGATTTTAGGAAGACGAGTGCGACATTAGACTCCTTCATAAAGAGACATATTGAACGAGATAAACTATTTAAGGAGAATGAGATTGAATACGCGAAGGAAGTGCTCACAGATTGGTATCAGAACCTCTATTCGGAAAATGCTCTTCCCACCAGGGAGGAGAAGGCAATCTTCCTTAAAGAAAAGTATGGACTTTATCTCTCTTTTCCTGAAATAGGATACAGCTTCACTCTCTTTCCAATCCCTTCTCTTAATCGACAGGTGAAGGAGGAAGATCCAAAAAATATTCTTCAAATGTATGAACACTTTGCAGTTGAAAATGAACTCTCTTTGAAGAGAATTCTCGGAATTGATGGAAGTAAAAATGCACTCTCTTTCTTCTTCAATAAGCTATTCTCTGCTCTCCATAGTGGAGAAGGAAATCTCATCGTGAATGAGTATCTTTCACTGGAACAAGCACTCGGGATTCAGCTTTGGCAAGGAAGAGAAGAAGAACTACGAGAACGGGTTCAGTCACTCGCTTATGTTGCCCGTCAACTCCCAAAATCTCCCGCAATGAAGCAGTTTGGGGTGTCGAGTTTTGCAGACTATCGAAGTAACATTGGTGGAAAGATAGAGAGTTGGGTTTCAAATACACAACGACAGAAAGAGGGAATTGTTGAGAGACTTAGAAAGCATATCGATAAGCTGGAAGAGTTTCTCAATACCACAGAAAAAATCATAGAGGAAGAAGAACTCTCAGAAGAACAAAAAAATTCTTTCTCCAAGAACAGAGAACAGCTAGAAGAGCTTCTCATCTTTGCGCGTTCACTCCTCACAAAAATGAATCCCGCAACTCATCGGTTGTATGCTGATGCACTCCATCGTTGGAGATCGTTTTTCAACGCTTTCCTTCAAAAGAAGGAGAATCGCGTGTTTCTCCCCCTCTTTGGCGGCGCTAAAATTGAATCGAAAAACGATGATGAATCTGTATCAAAGGAGGTTGGAAAAATATTCGGAGAACTCCGAAAAGATCTTGATCGTATTCCTGAATTTCCAGGAGAAGGAAAGAGGCGAAAGATTAAGCGCTATCTTCACGCTCCGAAGTTTATTAAGGAAGGAGTTAGCTTTCTTCTCGATGAGGTATATCAAGGAGGGTATCGCTCACCGCTCTCACGCGATCAACATCTGGATGAGGAAGAGGTGGATAGTCTCGTAAGGAAAAAGTTAGACATCCTCCTACGAAAGTATGAATACATCTCTTCCTCAGTAGGGAGACAAATTGTAGAAAAAATCTTTGATGAGCTCTCAATTCCGCGGAACCTTCTGAAAGAGTATGAGAATGCTTCAGAGGATGAAAAGACAAGGAGAAGGTTCTTCGTGTCTCCTTATGGGAGAAGAAGAGCAAGAGTCCTTGAGGAAGGGAGGAGGTTTTCCCTTGAGGATCTTGCGCGTATGTATGATTTACTCGCGGTTCGTTGGGAGCACTACTTGAATGACGAAAACCTTAAAGCAGATGACCTTAGTGCATTTCTTGAGCTAGAGAAGGTGAGAGTATCCCTCTTTGTAGAATTTCTCACTCAACTTCCATCGCGTAATTGGGAGAGCGATACTCGCCTCCTTGCGCACGAAGGAGCGCTCGCGTACTACCTCGTAAAGAAGAATTCTTTTGAGAAGGAAGACCTCGCGCGTTTTAGTCAAATGCTCCTCTCAAGCGTGAGTGGGCTCGCAAAGATGTGGGGGAAGAAGCGGTTCAAAGAGCGCTTTGTGCTTCAGTACATCGCTTCTCACAAGAGTACTCCGATTGTTATCAAAATGAGTGATGGAAGAAAGCCGAACTTCTTTTTCACGGCAAGCAAGAACATAAAGAATAGTGATGAGGGAACATACTATTCTCTCAAGGGAGAGAAAGACCTCTCTAAGAATGCTAATCTAGTAAAGGAAGATAAAAAAGAGGAAGTAATAGTTGAGGACCAAGGGAAACTTCTCCCGATCCGCGCATCTCGCTACTACCTCCAATTTCTCACCGACGCCTTCCTTGTGGGAGACAAGAATCCAAAATCGAAAAATCACTACACAATGAACGAATATTCTCTCATACGAGAAGATACCTTTGAGGTAAGCTTTCCATTTAAAGAGGGTGCGCGTCCTGGTTTGAAGAAAGCAAATACAGACCTTTTTGTGTCTATTCCAATTACCATCGCTCACAAGGGAGAGATGCAAGGTGGAACGAACACAGATCGTCTTATGGGAATTGATGTGGGAGAGTACGGACTCGCTTATGTGGTGATTGATAGGAATGCGCGTATTCTCACACGAGGATTCCTCTATGATCCTGCGCTACGAAAAATCCGTGATCACTACCACGAGATTCAAAAACGGCAGAAGACAGGAGTCTTCGGTGAAATGAATACCACGCTCGCGCGTGTGCGAGAACAGGCAATTCACTCACTACGAAATCGTGTGCACGATATTGCGGTTCGTTACAACGCAAATCCGGTATATGAGTATAGTATCTCTAATTTTGAAACAGGATCAGGACGAGTGACGAAAATTTATCGATCGGTGAAGAAGTCTGATGTTCCACACGAGAACGATGCAGACAAGACAGAAAAGAAGAATGTGTGGGGAAGTGAGAAGAGTGTTGGATCTCACCTCAGCGCTTACGCAACGAGTTATATGTGCACGAAGTGTAAGCGAAATGTGTACCTCACGAAGAACATTTTCCCTTCTGAAAACATTTCACATGGGTTGAGCGACGAAGGGGAACATCGTTTACTCTTTAAGAGCGACCAAGGAGATTTGTATGGATATGGAAGACTTGGTGATGAAAAGAAAACCCCAATTCTCTTTGTGAAAAAGTATGCACGCCCTCCAGTGGAAAATATAGATGGGATTGATGAAGCAGATAAAGAACTCATCGTTGAGAAGCGTGGAAACAGCGCACTCTTCCAATGTCCATTCGTTGGTTGTGGACACATTAGTGATGCAGACATTCAAGCTGCGTATATCATCGCGCTTAAAAAACTCGCACGGATAATTCAAGAAGAGCGAGGAGGAACACCAGATTCATCAAAAGATTTTGAGGTAATAGAGAGAGAAAATCTCATTAGGGAAGTGGTTGGTTTTGATCCGAAGTATCTTTGAGAAGATAAATAAAAGTGAGTTTCCTAATGTGGATTAAACTTAGATGAGAAAAGCGGAGAGTGTTTAAAATTAAACACTCTCCGCTTTTTCACTCACACCACACCATACCTAAGGTATCTTGCTTACACCTCTGTCCCGTCGTATTTACTTGATTCTTCTGTCTCAAAAGGGAACACAATCCATTCATCGTTTCTTGCTTTCCGTGCGTAAAAATCTGGAATTACTTTTGAGTGAGGTTTATAGAAGAGTGAGGTGAGTAATCCATTTTGTGGGAGTTTTGAGATCGTCTTTCCTGTATCCACAATATCATCAATAATAACTGTTTCCCCATCAATCTCCTCCTTGTTAAGGATAAGTGGAATATCAAGAAGGTGTGAAAGCATCA
>JALVJP010000007.1 GCA_027028225.1 Candidatus Parcubacteria bacterium | reverse complement strand
CTTTTTTCTGTCTTTTTTCACTTCTCGTGATACAATACGAAACTATGAAATTACTAAAAAAGATTTTTGGAGATGAGAGTACGAAGGTGCTCAAAAAGGCACAGGGTATCGTGGAGAAAATAAATGCACTCGAAGCAAAGTATGAGGCGTATTCCGATGAGGAACTCAAAGGAATGACAAAGCAATTTAAAGAGGAGCTCGCTCAGGGAAAGACGCTCGACGATATTCTTCCTGATGCCTTTGCAGTGGTACGCGAGGTTGCAAAACGAACAGTAGGAATGCGTCACTACGATGTACAGCTCATTGGAGGAATGGTGCTTCACTGGGGAAATGTTGCAGAGATGAAAACAGGAGAAGGGAAGACGCTTGTATCGACACTTCCAGTTTATCTCAATGCACTTGCTGGGAAAGGTGTTCATGTGGTTACCGTGAACGATTACCTTGCAAGGCGTGATGCGCAATGGATGGGGCAGGTTTACGACTTCCTCGGTCTTTCTGTGGGGGTAATTAATGACCAGAATCAATCCTACCTCTACAATGAAGAGCATAAGGAGGACCTTGATGTAGAGCGAGACAAGGAAGGATCCTACAAGGTGTTCTATGAGTTCCTCAAACCATCTTCACGAAAAGCTGCGTATGAAGCGGATATTACTTATGGAACGAATAGTCAATTTGGTTTTGATTACCTTCGTGATCACACCGCACAACATATCTCACAGGTTGTTCAACGAGAGCACTACTTTGCACTCATAGATGAGGTGGACTCTATCCTCATCGATGAGGCGCGTGTTCCGCTCATTCT
Source organism: Candidatus Parcubacteria bacterium (assembly GCA_027028225.1). Classification (GTDB taxonomy): domain Bacteria; phylum Patescibacteriota; class Minisyncoccia; order Phycocordibacterales; family UBA1006; genus UBA1006. The sequence goes on along the minus strand of JALVJP010000007.1, from coordinate 1,283 downwards.
CTCAACTTCTGCGAGCGACGCGGAAAACATCTATGAAAAGATGGAATCAGTTGCACGTCAGCTTATTGAGGGGGTTGATTATGAGGTAGATGAAAAACTTCGGGCAATTACGCTTACCGATGCGGGAATCAGTAAGGCAGAAAAACTTCTTAAAATTGATAACATTTACACGGAGAAGAACATTCGTCTCGTTCACCATCTTGAAACGGCGGTTCGTGCGAAAGCACTCTTCCAACGAGATCGAGATTATGTGGTTCGAAACGGAGAGGTGATTATTGTTGATCAGTTTACTGGTCGACTTCAAGAAGGGAGGCGCTATTCTGATGGGCTTCATCAAGCACTCGAAGCGAAAGAACATGTTCCTGTGCAGGAAGAATCACGAACCCTCGCTTCGATTACCTACCAGAACTACTTCAAACTCTACAAAAAGCTTTCCGGAATGACAGGAACTGCGAAGAGTTCAGAGGAGGAATTTCAGAAAGTGTATGGACTCGATGTGGTCATTATTCCTACCCATAGACCTATTGCAAGAAAAGATAATGCAGATCTCATTTTTCAGAATGAGGAGGCGAAGTTCCATGCAATTGCGAAAGAGGTAAAAGAGCGAAACGAGAAGGGGCAACCTGTTCTTATTGGAACAGTTTCTGTTGAAAAAAATGAGTTGTTGAGTGCCTACCTTACACGAGAAGGGGTGCCACATCAGGTACTCAACGCGAAGAATCACGAACGAGAAGGGGAAATCATTGCACAGGCAGGAAGAAAGGGTGCGGTAACCGTTGCGACGAATATGGCAGGGCGAGGAGTGGATATTAAGCTTGGAGGAACACACGCAACAGAGGAAGAGTATGAAGAGATTAAGAATCTCGGAGGACTCTTTGTGCTTGGAACAGAACGACATGATGCGCGACGAATTGATGACCAGCTTCGCGGTCGTTCTGGACGACAGGGAGACCCAGGGGAAACGCAGTTCTATGTATCCCTCGACGACCCATTGATGCGCATCTTTGGGGGAGAGAAGGTAAAAGCAATCGTGAAGACACTCGGATTAAAGAGTGATGAGCCAATTCAAAACAAAACAATTTCACGACAACTTGAAAAGGCGCAAGAAAAAGTTGAAGGATTTCACTTTGATTCGCGAAAAGCGACGCTTGACTACGACAACGTGCTCTCCTATCAGCGCGAAACTGTCTATGCAACACGCGATCGCATTCTCAAACGAGATAAGGAATTTCTCCAGGAGATCGAGAATGATATTCTCACTCGAGAAAATCCAGAAGTTGCAA
>JALVJP010000006.1 GCA_027028225.1 Candidatus Parcubacteria bacterium | reverse complement strand
GTACAAACATAAGAAAAATCCTTTCCAAATTCCCTTTTTTCGCTAGGATAGCAGTATGTTCACGAACGATTACATCACACTCTCACTCCTTATAGGACTTGGGTTCATTGCACTCCTCGAGCTGATTATCATCTTCCTTCTCAAACGAAAGCTCTCATTCTTTAAAAAACAAGGAGGGAGTAAGAATCTCGAGCAACTCCTCGTTACTTACGGAAAGGAAATTGCGGATATACGAAAGGAACTTGAGGAGCAAGCAGAAAAGGATAGGGACCTCGATACGAGAATTACAAAGCGGGTTGGGTTCGTGAAAATGTCGCGCTATGATGCACTCCCTGAAGCAGGAGGAAAGCAGAGCTTTTCAATGCTCTTTCTCGATGAAGATAATGATGGTTTTCTCTTCTCTTCCCTCAATGTGAGAGGTCAGGTACAGAACTACGCAAAAGAGATTCGAAGTGGAAAGAGTGAACGCACATTAAGTAAAGAAGAGGAAGCACTCCTCTCGTAATCAAAAGGCCTATGACACATGCAAAAGAAACAAAAGAAAATATAACAAAACGCTCTCCCGTCGTTGCGATTATGGGGCATGTTGATCATGGGAAATCAACACTCCTCGATTACATACGAAAATCAAACATCGTCGCAGGAGAAGCAGGAGGAATTACTCAACACATCTCCGCCTATGAAGTAGATATTGATGGAGAAAAAATTACCTTCATCGATACCCCTGGTCATGCTGCGTTTGATAATATGCGCGATAGGAGTGGAGCAGTTGCAGATATCGCCATCCTCATCATTTCTGCAGAAGATGGAGTGAAGCAACAAACAAAACACGCAATTGAAGTTATTCAAAAACACGATATTCCGTTTATCGTTGCTATTAATAAAATAGATAAACCAAATGCAGACCAAGAAAAGGTGAAGATGGATCTCCTTGAGGCAGGAATTTACCTTGAGGGGTACGGAGGAGATGTTCCCTATGTTGCAATTTCTGCGAAGAAGGGGACGAATGTTGACGAGCTCCTTCAGACAATCCTCCTCCTCGCAGAAATGGAAGAAATGAAGGGAGACCTCTCAAAAAATGCGCATGGATTCGTCATCGAATCAGAACGAGACCCAAAGAAAGGAATTACCGCAACGCTCATCATCAAAGACGGGAGTATTACGAAAGGACAGTTCGTTGTCGTAGAAGATAGCATGGCGCCTACGCGCATGCTCGCAAACTTCAAAGGAAAAGCAATTGAAGAAGCACACTTCTCCTCCCCCATCAAGCTCTCTGGATTTGATAGCATTCCTCGTGTAGGAGGACACTTCGAAACCTACAATACAAAGAAAGAAGCGATGGAAGCCGTTGAGGAATACAGACGACTTAAAGAGGAGCTCAAGGAGCATGCTAATCTCATTCCGGAAGTTCCTGAAGGGGTAGCACTCGTTCCAATCATTCTCAAAACCGATGTAGCAGGGACAGCAGAGGCAATTGAGGATGAGATACGGAAGAAAACTGATGACCGCGTCATTTTCAAGATAATTAAAGCAGAGACAGGAAACATCAACGAGTCTGATATTCAACTCGCTCTTACCGACAAACGGACAGTTATCTTAGGATTTCATACACAAGAAGACCTTCATCTAAGAAATATCAATGGATACGAGAGTGTTCCTATTTCCCTCTTTGATATTATCTACGAGCTAAGTGAGTGGCTCGACGCTCTGTACGAAGAGAGAAAGATTAAACGAGAAGTAAAGAAAACACTCGGAAAACTCCGTATCCTAAAAGTTTTCTCCCAACAGAAACAAAAAATTCTTCTGGGAGGAGAAGTGACTGAGGGGGTACTATCTGTAGGCGATGAGTTCTACATTCAGCAGAAAGACGAGGAACAGTACACCTACGGAAGAATAACCGGTATCCAAGAAGGAAAGCAGGAAAGGAAAAAGGTAGAAGGAGTTGGAACTCAGTGTGGGATGATGATCGAAACGAAAGGTGTTGTTCGAGAAGGTGAACTATTAGAAGCTTTCGTAAGAGAATGGGAATAGTATATGTCAAAAGAGAAAGAGGAAAAACTTACTACACGGATGAAAAAAATTATTTCCGAAT
>JALVJP010000005.1 GCA_027028225.1 Candidatus Parcubacteria bacterium | reverse complement strand
TTTGTTGATGACGCAAAGACGCTTATGGAAATAGGATCTGTTGTTGACGCATCATCGTGCCAGAATTTCCGTACAGGGGGAATGATTCAGACGCTTCCCGGATATGTCGTTGACGCGAATGTGAAGGCGGTACTTGGATTTGCGATTACGAGAGCTGATTTTGAAAAGCAGTCTCATTTTGACAAGGTGAGAGAGTCTATTGAGGATGGAAATATTAAATATCGCTATGATCCCTACAAGAGGGTTCTCACATTCATATTCCCTGATGGAACAGAGACTTTGGTAACACTCGATAAGGCATACCGAAGGCATATCGTAAAACTCGGAAAACGTATAGGCAAGGATGGGAATGGTATTGCTCTCGAGAGAGGGTATACGCAGGTCCCTCCTGGAGGAAGTGAAGAGGTGCTTAAAAAATCAGTATTTAATCTCGTAGAGATGTTTTCTAAGAAAGCAGATCTCACACTAGGGGAACCTATTCATATAGCGAAGTCACGAAATCCTTCTGGAGTGTACAGTGATGCTTCAGGTGGCGTACAAAAAAATGACTACGATATTAAGGAATCTGCCGTGTCTTAATTCATTAAGGTAGGGGGTAGGTGTTATTGAGACTTTTTTTCTACATGTTACACTCATAGGGTATTACTCAATTAACTATTATTAGCTTATGGATAACAACACAAACAATAACAACACATTTGGTACACCACAGGATTTTAAGGATCTTCATGAGGAAAAGAAATCACACGCGTTCTGGTATTGGGTTATAGGGCTCCTTCTCCTTGTTCTCTTTGGGTGGTATGCATACAGCGCAGGATGGTTTACAAAATTTACACAAGGTGGACAAAACGACATTGCACAAAACACTCAACAAGAACAGGAGGATAGACAGAATCAGGAGAATCCATTTGGAGATGAAAATCTTGCTCCTATTAGCTCTGTTCGAATCGATACAAGTGATACTTTCCCGGTGAGAAAAACACTCGTCGTAAAAGGAAATCTTCCAGATTCTTGTACCTATCTCAACTCACCGCAAGTTATTCGCGATGGAAACACCTTCTATGTGAACCTCACCACAAGGAGGGAAGGGGAGCAGTGCGCACAAACATTGAAGCCGTATGAACTCCCTGTAGAACTTGAGGTGCTTGGTCTTCCCGCAGGTGTGTATACACTTGTGATTAACGGAAAGAGTACTCAGTTTGAACTCGAACAGGATAATAAGATTGTGGTTCCTGATGAGGAACAGAAGTAGTAAGAACAAAAACCCTTTATGAAGGGCTTTTTGTTTTTGCGAATTTTTTCAACTCATATACTTCTCCATCAGTGAGCTTTCGGTAATTTTTTGGGAGCATCGCTCCGATTTTCAAGTTATGGATACGAATGCGTTTCAAGGAGAGAACAGTAAGGTGAAGTTTATTCGCCATTCTTCTGATTTGGTGCTTTCGCCCCTCTTTTAGTGTGATACGAAATTGCTTGCGAGAAACTTTCTTCGCTTTTGCAGGGAGGGTAGGGCCATCTTCCAATACCATCCCTTTCTCCATTTTTTGAATCATCCATGGGAGGACATCTTCGCGAACGGTAACGAGATACTCCTTTTCCACTTTATGGTCTTTTCCTGTTATCGCTTTCGTGATGAGTCCATCGTTGCTGAGGAGGATGAGCCCTTCGCTCTCTTTATCAAGCCGTCCTACGGTGTTGAGATGAGCAAACTGAGGGAAAGCATGGAATATATTTTTTGCTCCATCTTTTGAGGAGGTGTATCCGCGTGGTTTGTATACGAGGTAGGTTTCCTTCTTTTCTCCTTCTTTTTTGAGGCTTTTATCAAACTCAAGGAGCTTTCTTTCCTTCGGAGAAATTTTTTCTCCTGACTTCAATACTTTCCCTTTGAGGCGAATCTTTCCCTCTTCGAGCGCACGTTTCGCTTCTCTCCGTGAGAGGATTCCCTCTTGAGAGAGGAGCTTTTCGATACGAATCTTTTCTTCTCTATCACACATCACGTCTATACTATGCACTTTTTAAAAAAAGAAAAAAGAGGGAACCCCCCTCTGTTAAAAACTTCTCTGCGAATACTCCTCTATTGTTTGATGAAGAATGGCCACACTTTCCTTGTGTAGATATACCATTCTGGGATAGTGATGAAGCGATCTGCGCGCCTTCTGATGTTGAGCGTAACACCCTTTACCTTTTTCGGAAGGATGTAGATGTAGTGAGGACGGTAGAGGAAGGAAGCAGGAGTATCTTCAGAGAGAGTCGCATCAACTTTTTTGAGAAGCTCATCATCGTTCTTTTCTCGCAATTTTTCAAGGAGAAGGTCGAGCTTTACGTTTTTGTACATGCTGAGGTTGAGGCCAGGACTCTCCCTCTGCGACGAGTGCCAAAATACGTAGAGGTCACTTGGTTTCTCAAAGAAGTACCCATAGAGGAGAAGTTCGTAATTCCTCTGGTCGATGATTTGCTGGAAAAAATCTTTCTGATTTAAACCGTAGGGTTTGATGTGAATGAGTATTCCCCCTGCTTTTGCTTGCTGTGCGATTTCCTTTGCAACACGCACGAGGTCCTGACTATCGCGTGTAGTAATTGTGAGTTCCAACTTTTTCCCATCTTTCTCATAGATTCCCTCGCTATTCTTCTTCCACCCCTCTTTTTCGAACGCCTGCACGAACGTCTTAATACTTTTCTTTTTTTCTTCAGCACGCTTCTCGTTGTATTCTCCTTTGACCGTATTGATAGATGATGCGTAATCTCCAAAGACGGAAGAGGTGAGTGTGTTCCTATCGATGAGTGCATCAAGGTAGTTTCGCACCAGTTTTTGAGAGCCTGGCCCGTCTTTCTTTATGTTGTAGAAGAGAATGAAAAAGTTAGGGAGTACATCGTGGTAGAGTGTAAGTGTATTTCGTTTTTGGACGATATGCTGTGCATTCTCTCTATCAACGCCATACACTGCATCTACGTTCCCTCTGTTGAGTGCATCTTGGAGATCTTGTGCGTCTTTGAAGATAGAGACATCTACTTTTCTGATGTATCCCTCTCTATCATCACTCTTTACGAGTTGGTATTCCGTAGGTTTATCATCTTCATCGAGAATGACGTTCTCTACTTTGTAACTTCCTGATCCGACTGGGAATGTATTAAGCTTGCTAAATGCGAATTCCTCATCGTCCACTTTTTCCCAGAGGTGTTTAGGGAGGATTCCTATTTCAAGTGAGTAGGGGAATCCATCATATGCGTGAACGAGCGTAAAGCGGACTTGTCGTTCGTTCTCTTTTTCCACAGTCACTCCTGCCCAATAGTTGAAGAGAGGGCTGTTTGTGCTCGGATCTTGTATCTTCTTCACAGTGTAAACGACATCATCGGCGGTAATTGGGTGTCCGTCGTGGAAAGTGATACCATCTCTGAGCGTGAGAATGTAGGTCTTTCCATCATCTGATTTTTCAAGAGACTTTGCGAGACCCCATATGATATCCCCACCTTGTGTGTGGGAGAGAAGGCGTGAAAAGATGAGTTCGGTAAGATCTTGCTCTGCTGCGTTATTTGGTCGTGCGAGCACAGGGTTGATAAATCGTGGAGTATCTTTTGTCCCTTCGTAGAGTGTTCCTCTCGTTATTTTTACTTCTACTGAATTCTTATCCGTGATAAAAGAAGCGAGAATAAGAATTCCCGATAGTGCGAGTATTGTAATCCCTAGAGAAAGCAGGTGTTTTGTTCTCATAATATATGTTCGTTTTATGACTACTTACCGTAGATGAATGCTGCGATAGAGGTAACGACGAAAAGGATAGCTATCCATATTGTGAAATTGAAGAGTTTTTTTTCCGCTCCTCGTCTAGTTCTTTTTACCGTATCGAAAGAATCACTTCCTCCAAATGCTCCTCCGAGAGATTCATCATTCTGTTGGATAATGATAACGATAATAAGGAGGATAGAGAGAATAATTTGAAAAAGTGGAATATAATCAATGATATGTTTCATATGCGCATAATAGTAACAGAATTTACTTGAAAAAGAATTGACAGAATAATCCTGTTTATTTTTTTATAAAACACTTCTATTGTTTTCTTTCTCTCCGTGTTAAAATAGTGTCCATATGAATGAATTTAAATTTCGCTTTGTGAATCTACTTTTCTTCTTTCTTCTTCTTGGATCATCATATTGGGCGTTTCAAAAGATGAACCCACGATTTCATTACACCGCGAGTGATGTAGTAGAAATGATTAAGGATAACGAACCTCTTTCTGGTTTTGAGAATTACCAAGAAGATGAAAATACCATCCAAGAGATAGAGCAGGAAAAGATTCAACAGGTTGATGACGATAGTGAGGAGGATTCTTCCCCATCAACCTCCTCTTCTGATGAAAAGCAAGAGGAAAAAGATGATAAAAAACCAGCGTATGATGAGGAGCATCAATTTCTCCTTACAAAACTTCAAGGGCTTATAGACGATAAGATTTATATGAAGAAAGGGAGTCGTGGAACGCGTGTAGGAACCGTTCAAAAGTTCCTCAATCTCTACTTCGATAAGAAGATTAAGGTAGATAATGAGTATGGACCGAACACGATGTATCTCGTGCGTAAGTTCCAGCAAAAAGAAGGCTTGAGCCCTGATGGACTTGCTGGACCTGAAACATACGAGATGATGATTGACCTTATTGAAAAAGGGAAGGTGTAATCCTTCTCTTTTTATGTTACTATTTACGTATGAAATTTTATATCAGAATAGTATTCTTTACTTTTATTATTGGCCTTGGTGTTTTTGCGAAGGAGGTATATGCAGCTGATTTTGATCTTACTCCAATCCACTACTCTTCACCAGAAGCAATTGATATTCTTTTTGTCGGGGATGGTTTTACTGAGCAAGAACAATCATTTTTCCAGCAGAAAGCACAGGAAGCAGAGTCGTATTTTCTCAATTCTCTTCCTATAAAAAACAGAAAGAGTGATTTCAATACGTATTATCTAGAACTTAATTCAAATGAATCAGGAATTTCTGTGGAGGGTGGAACGCAAGTAGATACTGCACTCGGGGTATATCGAAATTGTGATGGTACTCCTCGTATTTCCTGTATATCAGATTGGGGGAAGGAGAAACTCTACGAGAGACTTCGCAAACTCTTTGGAAAGAGGGTGTATGTGTATCTTATTTCAAATTACTCCGGTTATATTGGATCTGGAGAATTTCCTGAGAATGATGTGATTGCGAGTATAGGACAATCTTCCTATGACTCTCAACATGGTTATTTTCGCGAATTAGTTATCCATGAGATGGGGCACTCTTTTGGGGATCTCGCTGATGAGTATGGTGGAACCTGTGACGATCAGAGCAGACCAACTGATTGGGATCCAGTAAAATACGATAAGAAAAATGTGACGCACGATGCGGTAAATGATAGGAAGTGGGATTTTCTTCCAAATCCGCAGTATATTCTTGGAGCAAATTATTGTACTAACGAGTGGTATCGAAGTAGCCAAAATGGAATTATGCGGTCATTCCAGCATGGAGCAGAGCATAATGAGTTAGGGCAATACCTTATTAATGAGAGGATAGATGAAGATCTTGAATATAATCGTCATCTTATTTCATTTATTCAAGATGGAGCAATTCCTGAAAATATTACAAGTGATACAAACGTGCGTGTAAATGCAGATAGGGTGACGCTCGATCATTCAATTCAATGTAACGAGCTCTTTGTTGCAAAAGGCGCGAAACTTATTGTGAGTCGCGGGGTGAGTATCAATTGTAATAGTATTATTAAAAAGGGAAAAATTATTTATTCAAGAGACACAAGAGATAGAAGAGGGCGTGGTTCTCGTAGAAGACACCTATCATTTAGAAAAAGGTTTATATTCCCAAAAAAGAAATTAGAACAGAATCAGAATTTTGACAAAAAGGAAGAGAAGTATTGCCGATTCCCTCATGCAACGAGATTCCTATCGCTTGGCGATAGGGGGGAAGATGTGAAAGAACTTCAACATTGTTTGAATGAGGTGTATGGAGAAAAACTTAGAGAGGATGGGATTTTTAACAAAGAAACGAAACAAAAAGTGGAACAATTTCAACGAATGTATAAACTTCATACAATCGATGGTGTAGTAGGGCCAGAAACCTACCACGCCCTCGCGGCGAACGAGTAACATGTATTTTGTTATTGGCTTAGGAAATTACGGAAGAGAATATGAGAATACACGCCATAACTTTGCGTGGATTCTTTTTGACGAGCATCTTGGTGATGATGTGTGGGAGAAGGACTCTTTTCTCCTCTCTTTCGTCTTGGAAGAGTCTATTGAAGGGAAAGATGTTCTCT
>JALVJP010000004.1 GCA_027028225.1 Candidatus Parcubacteria bacterium | reverse complement strand
GAAATAAGTATTAAGTTCGTCATCGAAGAAATAGAAAGAATGACTTCAGATCTAGTGGTAGTGGTCTTTTAAAATTTGTAGAAAAACCAGATAAAGAATTACTGGATTTCGCGGAAAAAGTTAAAAAATATTTTGACACCCCACTATTATCTTTAGATATTGCATTCGACGGGAATGAATATTTTTTAATTGAATTTCAATTCCTTATGTTTGGTAATTACGCATTAGAAAAATCTAAGTTCTATTTTGAGAAGAGAAATAATCAGTGGCTAAAAATAAACAAAAAATCTAATCTAGAAGAAGAGTTTTCCCGAGCTATATTAGACTTTATAAAGAATTCTTTATACTAAATACGCAGACACCTGCTAGTTGCTATTGATCGTAAAAACACGTTCAGAAGAGAGCGTGTTTTTTTAATGGGGTGGCTACTCGGAATCGAACCGAGATTAGCGGGACCACAACCCGCCGTAATAACCGTTATACCATAGCCACCATCATATCTGGGTAAGTTATACTCTACCCAGATTTGAAAAAAATTCAACCTACTTCTCTTCCTCTCTCGATTCAAGTGAGACTCGATAGTAGAGATGTTCAAAATAGAGAGCGACTCCTGCGGTAAGAATTACGAGAATAAAATATGCAATAAAGAGTGAGAGAGAAGAATATTGATAGAAAGGAAAGACACTTAACACGAGAACAAAATACCACGACATAATTCCAAGAAATGCGTATACAAACGACTTCTTGCGAAGAATACTATGCTCGTGATCATCGAGTTTTGGAATATCTCCAAAGTGGAGATCAAGGAGTTTTGGAAGATGGAAGTGATTCAAGAAAATTTCATAGATACCGAGCATTACAAGCACAGTAAAGAGGACCCAGAAACGGCTTCCTCCTGTAATATCTCCATACTCATCAGTGAGGACGAGCGCTACCCCTGAGAGAATCGCGAGCGTAATCGCAATCCAGGCCCCATGAGAAAACATTGAGAGACGCTTCTCCTCGTAACGAGTGATACGAAAATCGCGAATAAACCTCACAAAAAGATTTGTGTAGAAGAGTGAAAGAATTGCCCCAAGTGCAACCGCAAAAAGGTAAACCCATACGAGCACATCTCTCATCGAGAAAATCTCATACCCAAACGAGAAATGGTATCCAAGAAACGCAAATACGGTAATCATAAACGACGAGACAGAAGACCAAAGACATACTGTACACCATTTCTTTAAGATAATGAGCTGAACAAAAATGAGATGGAGATTATAAATAAATGCGAGTAATGTCGCTACAATCCCAAAGAAGAGAATCTTCTCTGAAAATGGATAAATAAGATTGATAAGAAAGAGTAAGAAAACAAGTGTGTAGTATCCCATCCCCCACAACTCGGATCGTATTCCTAAGAAATGCGAAAATCGGCTCGTGATAACTTTTTTACACGAAGCAGTACAATGCTTCTTTTCAACCTTTCCTTTATAAATTCGTGAAATTGAATTTGAGGTGAGAAACCCAACAATGGAAAATGCAAGGATTGCATAATTGTAAATTGTATCCATACAGAAAAAGTATAGACAGAAAGTGTGAAAAATACAAGAAAGTGCAGAGTTAGTACTTAGAGAAAAAGGTAATAGTTTCTCTCTATTCTCCTTCCTGTAATTTTTTTAACTCATTCTTTGCAAAATCACGGAGGGTATGATTCCTCTTCACAACAAGCTTTGCATTAAAGAAAGAAATCATCGAGAGTGGAGATTTGTAGCTCTCCTTTGAAAGTTTCTTGAGATTTGGCAGTTCTGTTTTTGACCAAGTAATACAATTTTTGAGAAAGATTTCATACTCTTCACGAGAGTATATCCCCTTTTTATACCGAAACCAGAGAGGGAGAAAGGTATAAACAAGAAATCCGCGTATCTGACGATATACAAGCACAAGTGAGAATTTCACCCAGAGGAAAACAAAAGGGGATACAGCAATGAGGAGTGCAGCTGCTGATAACAATACAACAATATTTCCTTGATTTCGTTGATAAAAATTAAGGAAAAATTCTGAGAAGCGGTGATCATGCACAACGAAAAGAGTAAAGAGGAGTGGAATAGCATACACAAGAGACGGAATGCCAAAATCGAGTCTTAACTTACATTTCAATCTCTGTGTTCCCTTTTTCTGTTCAATTCTCCTCTGTTTTATGATTGAAGAAATGGCGTGACGAGCAGAAAAGAAGAATGCGAGAAGAATAACAAGTACAATAAGAATAGGAACTGCCTGCCCATACCAATCAACATACATAAAGAACGTATCAGTAGTCATACAGTTATTATATACATATAGATGAGAAATACGATAAAAAACACCGCGGAAAATCCGCGGTGTTAGTTTATTTAGTTTTTCCCATACTCCTTCTTTAATCTTTCGTAAATGACTTTTGCGTCATTTACAAGATTTTGAAACGGTATGTAGTTCGCATTCTTCATGAGAAGATCGTAACCTTCAAAACCGGCATACTTGTCAAGTTTATTCGATAGGGTCACGATCTTTGAAGACAACTTATAGAGTATAACGTCATCTTTCACCTCCATAAGAAGAGTGTGAAGACGACGAAACAACTTTTGCGTCCACCCATCCCAAAATATTTTTTGATGACCTTTTGAAATAATGAAAAGCTTCATCAAGTCAAAAGATAAAAACATCTTGATGGATAAACGCTTATCTCCGTCTATAAGTCCGTATGACATCGCTTTGCGAAAATCATCTTTTTCAAAAGAATTTTTCGAAGATAATGATTTTCGTAAGGCTTTTCTCTCTTCTTCTCTCTTTCTATTTTCCTCCTCCATTTCTTGTGACCTTTTTTTTCTCTCTATTTCTTCTTGCTCTTTAAGAAGTCTTTTTTCCTCTTCCGTTTTCTTTCTTTTACGAAAAGCAATAATGTTGGAGAATAAGGTGTAGATAAGAAATACGGTGACTAAGGCAGATAATATCTGCCACACCGGGTAGCCAAGTACTATTGTATCCCAAAACTGGAATATTGTACTCACTACACCTGCAATAGCGGTGAGAAAGAAAACAAAAGGTATAACTTTCTCCTCGATAAAATCTGGTGTAGCATATGCTTCACCAAGTTGTGTGAAGAGGAAGACACAAATTAACACGGCGGGTACTACCCATATCCATATCCATTGTGTCCCGAAATCCATCACAATATTTTTGATGAGAATACCTAAAACAAATATCCCAACAAAAATAATACCATGACGGATTGTTTCGGTTGCTACCTCTTCCGTATCCCCCCCTTCTCTTCGTTTTATCTTCATAAGAACCAAAACAAAGAAAAGCACCAATATTACTATAAATGCCCATACGAACATCATGATAATTTGGTTATTAATCTTATTCCCTAATAAATCATTTAGAAATAAGGTTAATACAGAGAGAGTAATAACGGTTGCATTGTTTTGTTGTAAATCCTCTCTTAGAAAGATAAAAAAGATTACAACGAACACCACCCCAACAATGGACATCGCCGTTAATTCCTCCCAAGAAAATGGGATGATATCCATCACTTCGCGAACAAAAAATCTTGTCGCGAATAATACCGGGACTGAGAGAATCGCTAATAAGGATTTCTCTCCAACAATTGCGTTTTTAACCGCCGCCGCGGTCTTTTTCAGTTTTTTCATTTTAATTTATTTTAAGTTATACACGGTCATTTTAAGCGCTTTTAGTCGCGCCCGTGGTCACACAACCAGTGTGACTTTAACGTGAGGACCTACCCACGATTCACTGAAAATACTATCATAAATCTAATGTATGTCAAATCACCTCATAAGAAAAACTCAAATACATATAGTACTCGAGTTTTTCAATCACTACTTGCTATACTTATCAATAACTTTTTGGAGATACTCATCATCAAAGATTTTTTCGATGAGCTGTGGGAGATTTTCATTTTCCTTCACAAGTGAAGTGAAGAGGTTATACTCTCCTACCTTCTTCATCTCCATCTGAAACATTCCAGGGTTTACTCCTCGTTTCAAAAGCCCTTTCTTTGTTTTAAAGATAGGGATACGTCCTATTTCGTAAATAAAGTGAACCCAATCCGGTTTCCTTAACATCTCTGATACTTTCTTCGCATTTTCTTCTACAATAAGAGGAGAATAGACGTCTCCCCACTCTTGTTGATAGAAATAAGAGTCACCTTGTGCAAAAATGTTTGGGAGTGAGCGAAGAATAACCTCTACTGCATGCATAGGGTACTTCAAGAAAAAAGATTTCTGAATCGTATGCGCTGCCCCTTGAAAATCAACCATAATTCCTTTTTCCGCTTCTCCCCTATTCATCAATTCACTGAGTGTGAGAAACTTAATTGCAGAAAGTGCATCGGTGAACGCCATTTTTCCAAAAGAAAAACCATGAGGAATAATTTTTTTGGTTAGAGCTTCTCCGCGACCCTTAAGATAGGGAATCTTCTTCCCTCTCACATCTACCATTTCTCTCTCTTCCCGGCTTACATCATCTGTATGCCATAGGATAAGTTTTTTCAAGGAGTCTGATGAGTTAATTCCATCAAGGAATGCAGGATTCTCTTTTTTAAGGTAGTTAAAATAATCTTGATAAAACTCAGGAGAAAGTTGAGAAACAATATCATAAGAATATGTGTCGAAACGAGAAGAATTTCTCCCATCAGTTTCAATAAAATACCCGTCAAAATTATCAGAAACAAGCTCTCTCATAAGATCAGAATAAGGGTTATTCGTCTTCCAAGAACGCCAGAGTGTATCTCCTATAGAACGATTCGAAGATGCTTCGATAGAAACATAATCAGCATCGTGATAAATATCAGCAAGTGTTTTGGAATATGTATGCTCCCATGCGCCAGCATCATGTATATACCCTCTTAAGAACAGTGGATTTCCTCCAGGGAGATAGTGAAAATGAACCTCTGGGTTAGGCAGTGTATCGGGGAGAAGCTCGTCTACATCCTCTCGATACGAGAATGAAGACATTTCCTTTGATGCTTCTGTGAGAATAAACTCGCCTTTTAATATAGAGAGAATTCTCTGTGCAAATTTCTTCTCCTCTTCATTCTCTATGTGTTCAATATCAAATTCAAACCCCCGTATTGCATCTTCAGCGTCAGGTTGGATTGTGAAATCCTCCATAACGAAAGGTTCACTCGTCTGTCTTGAAAACTTCTCCGCAGATACCTTATGAAGAAAATACTTCCTCAAAAGTCGATCAAGCTCTGGGTAGAGATATTCTATTGATTTTCGTGGGAGTGTGTCTCCACTCTCTTCAAGGAGAGATCCTTTTGTTTTTATTCTGCTCTCCTTATCTGTCTCTCGGTAGCTGAGTGCACTTGCCCATCCTTGAGGGATATTAAAGAGAGAAGTAATGAATTCTGCACGGAGTCGTTGTGGGGTAAGTTTTTGTGCGATGTTTTTATCGATGCGGGTGATGACATCTCCCCAAAATTTTTCATTAAAATCAAATGGTGCTTCGTTACGAGAAGAATCTTTTATGTATCGTTCAATATTCATCGTTATGAGTATGACATACATTTACAAAAAAATCTAGCACTCGCTAGATTTTTTTATGAAAAGAAACTGCTATTCCTCTTTCTTTTCCTCTTCTTGTGATTCTGATTCAGATTCTTCATCTGTATCAGATGCCTCTTCTGATGGCGCTTCCCCTCCTGTGTTTTCTTCTCCGTCTTCTTTCTCCTCTTCATTAACCTCCTCTTCAAAATCAGCATCCTCTGGAATCACTTCATCAGAAGTATCCCATTCCGGAAGGTCTGCAGATGAACTCATCATCTCGGTAATACGACGAAGTTTGTAACGCATCTTTCGAGAAACCACATCGCGTAAGAAGTAGAGCTTTGAACGACGTACTTTTGCACGACGAACTACCTCTATCGAATCGATGTTTGGTGAGTAGAGTGGAAAAATTCTCTCAACTCCAACCCCATTTGATACTTTTCGCACAGTAATTGTTCCTCCGTTCTCGCTTCCGTGCTTTCGTGCAAGCACAAGCCCTTCAAATGTCTGAATACGAGTTTTTCCTTTTTCTTGAATTTTCACATGAACACGAACAGTATCTCCTGCGCGCACATCAAAGTCTTTTCTATTCCTCACGGACTGAGGCATATAGTCTGTGTATACTTTACTCATAGTGATAAGCACTCTACCATAATGACGAGAATGAGCAACTAAAATACTTGAATTAACTCTTGAAGTGCACACCCTCAAAAACTTGCCGAGGTGTGAGATAGTTGAGACGTTTCCGTGGTCTATCATTTAACTTACGGACAGCACGTTGGACATCTCTATCGGTAATAG
>JALVJP010000003.1 GCA_027028225.1 Candidatus Parcubacteria bacterium | reverse complement strand
CTTAAGAAAGGTCCTTATGTTGATTCTCGCATTCTCAAAAAGATTGAGGGAAAGGACCCACTCAAAACAGCACCTATCAAGGTGTGGGCGCGTGCTTCAATGATTTCACCAGAAATGGTTGGATTTACCTTCGCGGTTCACAATGGTCGAAAGCACGTAGAAGTTCTCATCACTGAGGATATGATTGGACATCGTCTCGGAGAATTTGCTCCTACACGAACATTCCATCGTCATGGAGGAAAGCTTATGAAGGAGCTCGAACAGAAGAGGCGAGAGGCAGAAATCGCTGCTGCAAAGGCGGCGCGAGCAGCTAAATAATCGTGTTAATAGATACCTATCATTATGAAAGCTAGTCTTAAAAATTACCGCCAATCACCGAGAAAGGTTCGCCTTGTTGCAGACCTTATTCGCGGGAAAAAGGTAGGGGAAGTGCTTACAGAGCTTGAATATCTTCCAAAGCGTGCATCGCGCATTATGAAGAAACTTGTTGAGTCAGCAACAGCAAACGCAGAGCATAACTTCAAAGTATCTTCTGATGACCTCTTTGTGAAAGAGGTTCGCGTAGATAAGGGGATCACCCTTAAGCGATGGAGAGCTCGCGCACGAGGGGTTGCGAAGCGAATCAACAAGAGAACTTCTAATATTATTATTACTCTTGGTATTAAGAACGATAAATAACTATGTCACATACAGTACACCCATACGCACATAGACTTGTAAACCTTCGCGATTGGCGTTCTCGTTGGTTTGCACGCGGAAAGAAATACCGAAACCTTCTCAAGAAAGATATTGTTATTCGAGATTTTCTTGAAAAACGATTAAAAGGGAAGTATGTTTCTTCTATTGAATTTGAGCGCGATCAGAAGCGAACAAAAATTATTGTGAGGAGTTCCCGCCCTGGATTTATTATAGGAAAAGAAGGAGAAGGAGTGGAGAAACTTACAAAAGAAATAATTCGCGAGATGAAGAAGAAAGGGATTTGGGACGGAGAAACATTTTCTCTTGATCTTGTTGAGGTAAAAAATCCTGATACGGATGCGATGATTGTTGCACATCAAATCGAAGAAGCGCTCCTTAAGAGGCTTCCGTTCCGTCGTGTAATGAAGCAAATGCTCGATAAGGTAATGTATAATCGTGAGGTAAAAGGAACGAAAATCTCTCTCTCTGGACGTCTTGGTGGGCATGAAATGGCACGAAAAGAAGAGGTGAAACGAGGAGGAATTCCTCTTCAGTTTATCCGTGGAGATGTTGATTATGCAGAGCACAAGGCAGTTCTCCCTTACGGAGTAATTGGAATTAAAGTCTGGATTTACAAGGGAGATTCCCTTGAGAAGAAACTTAATCAGGATAAGAGAAGCTAATATGTTATTCCCAAAGAAAGTAAAACATAGAAAGTGGCAGACAGGACGAAAGAATCCAAAAAAGGTCCACTATGCAACTCGCGGTCTTCGTATTGAGCACGGAGATTTTGGACTCAAAGCGATGACGAGTGCACGCATTACCTCAAACCAAATCGAAGCTGCCCGAAAGGTTCTCACACGAGAGGTGGGGAAGTTCGGGAAATACTACATCCGACTCTTTCCAGACCGCCCTTTCACCAAGAAACCACCTGAGGTTGGTATGGGGAAAGGAAAAGGAGATCCGCAAGGGTTCTGTGTGGAAGTTCTCCCAGGGCGTATTATGTTCGAAGTAGGAAATATTCCAGAAGATCGTGCACGCGAAGCATTGCGAAAGGCTGGGACAAAACTTCCTGTAAAGGTCAAAATTGTTAGTCAAGAAGATATCTACTAGTGAGCGAGCTATATGACAGAAGAAAAGAAAAATAAGAAGATACTCAAAGGTGTTGTCGTATCAGATAAGATGGACAAGACTGTTGTAGTTCTTGTAGGGCGTTTCGTGAAGCATCCAAAATATAAGAAATACTACACAGTGAATAAGAAGTATCATGCTCATGACGAGCGCAACCAATATAAGATTGGTGATGAGGTCGAGATTATTGAAACAAGACCAATTTCAAGACGAAAAAGTTTTGCGGTCATTTATAATGATTAAGAGGGCTTATGATTCAAGTTGGAACAAATGTAAAAATTACTGACAATACCGGAGGAAAGACTGGAAGAGTCTTTAAGATTCTTGGAGGATCAAAGCGTCGTTATGCTCGTCTTGGAGATATCGTTGTTCTCTCAATCAAGACTGCAGAACCGCGTAAGCTCGTAAAAAAGAAAGATGTCGTTCGTGCGGTTGTGGTTCGTCAAAAGAAAGAGTTTCGTCGTAAGGATGGATCTTATATTCGTTTTGACGATAATGCGGTCGTTATTATCGACAATAAAGGAGAACCGAAAGGAGCACGTATTTTTGGACCAATTCCTAGAGAGCTTGCAGAACGAGGTTATAAGAAAATAATTTCCCTTGCACCGGAGGTGCTATAAGATTTATGCGTATGAATAAGATAAAGAAGATTAAACGAGGAGATACAGTAATCGTTATTTCTGGAAACGAGAAAGGAAAAATTGGAAAAGTTCTTTCTCTTATCCATGATAAACAAAAGGTTATTGTTGAGGGAATTAACCTCCGTAAGAAAGCAGTAAAGGATAATCAAGGGAAGGTAAATTTTGCAAAAACAGAATTTCCTATCCATGTTTCTAACATAATGTTTCTTGATCCGAAAGAGAAAAAAGGGACACGAATTGGATTTACTATCGACGAGAAAGGGAAAAAGGTTCGTATTGCAAAGAAGAGTAAGACAGAATTAATGTAAAAGAGGTACTATGACACTATATCGTGAAAAACAAAAAGAAGTGTTCAAAGCACTTGCAGACAAGCTTAATCTTAAAAATACGATGGAGTCACCGAAGATTGAAAAAATCGTGGTGAATGTAGGAACAGGAAGTAAGATGAAAAAAGATCGTTTTGCAAATGAGTTTATCGCAGAACAGCTTGCAAAAATTACCGGTCAACAACCTGCTCCGCGCCCGGCAAAGGCGTCTATTGCGGGATTTAAGATTCGACAAGGCGATCAGGTTGGGCTAAGTGTTACTCTTCGTGGAGAAAAAATGATTTCATTTTTTGATAAGCTTGTTAACATCGCATTACCTCGAACGAAGGACTTTCGTGGAATTAGTCCAAAGTCTATTGATGCGATGGGAAATCTCACTATTGGGATTAAGGAGCATACTATTTTCCCAGAAACTGGAGATGAAGAGTTAAACAAAATCTTTGGCCTTTCAGTAACTATTATTACTTCTCTTGATAACAATCAGGATGCGAGAGAATACCTCACATACCTTGGTGTTCCGTTTAAGAAGGAAGAATAAAAAATACCGCATACGCGGTGTTTTTTATACTAAATTAAATCAAGTATTTTCCATTTACTTTTATTAAAAATTTCGTATTATTACTGACAATGAGGAGAAACTCAAAAATAAGAAGTTTTACCTGGCTTGATTGGTTAAAAATTATTATCGCAGTAGATATCACCGCAAATGGGATAGGTCTTATGTTTGGAATCCCATTCCATATCTTTGCAAATATCTTCGGGTGGGTTTCTCGGGTTCTTTTTGGTCTTCTCTATATTTTTATGGCCTTTCTTATCTTTGCGAGGACGCTCTACAATCGTAAGGTAATTATTGAAAAAATTAATACTAAAGATATTAGGCATTTTGAAGATAAGAAATTTCTTCGAAGAATTCTCTCTTATTTTAGAAAAAATTTAAAGAGGTGCTTTTCTACGGTGGAAGATGTATCAGATTTTATTCTTAGAAAATTTGATTCCATATTGGATTATTTTGAATCGTTCTTTAAGAAGAGGGGTGTTGAATTAAAAGAGGAGGTAAAAACAATTATTCGTGAAGATATAGAGAAGTAGCGTATGGAATACTTTTTTTACATATTCTTTTTTTTCACTATCTATTTCCAACTTTTTCTTCTCCTGAGCTTTTTTGACAGAAATGAAGAGAGTTCCGAGGAGAAAGGAAATCCTTCATTAGATAGAGAACTTCCAACGGTAACAATCATTATTCCCTGTTTTAATGAAGAAGCGACAGTAGAGAAGACGGTGTCGTCTCTTCTTAATCTTAATTACCCAAAGGAGAAACTTAGTATTTTTATCGTTGATGATGGTTCTACAGATAATACATGGAGAGTAATTCAACAATTCAAAGACGATTCTCGTGTAAGACTTTTTCATAAGAAGAACGAAGGTTCAAAATTTGCTGCGCTTAATTATGCACTTCGATATATAGAGACAGAACTTGTTGGAGTTCTTGATGCAGATTCATGGGTTCAAGAAGATGCGCTTATGTATACCGTTAAGGAGTTTTTGAAAGATAAAGAGGTGATGGCGGTCATTCCCTCGATGGTTATCGCAGATCCTGATTCTCTTACACGAAAAGCACAGCGTGCTGAGTACGAAGTGGGGATTTTTGTGAGAAAAGTCTTCGCAAAAATTAAGACGGTATACATAACGCCAGGTCCATTTTCACTCTTTCGTAAAAAAGTATTTGATACACTTGGCCCCTACCGAGAAGCGCACCATACAGAAGATGCAGAAATTGCGCTTCGTATGCAAAAAGCAGGGTACCCAATTGCATATAGCGAAAAGACAATCGTATATACTGTTGGACCAAAGACAATTCCTAAACTCATTAAGCAGAGAATTCGTTGGACTTACGGATTTATACGAAATGCGATTGACTATCGAGAACTCTTTTTCAATAGAAAGTATGGAGAGCTTGGGTTTGTCGTTCTTCCTATGGGGCTGTTTCGTATTTTCCTTGCGGTATTCCTTTTTCCAATATCTTTATGGCTTCTCTCTAAACCAATTATGAGAAATGTTGAGAAATGGAGAAGCGTTGGTTTTTCATTTGATTTTCCTCATATCTTTTCTGGGAATTTTGACACTTTTTTTCTCCATCTCAATTCGATTACGATTCTCTCTTTACTTGGGTTTCTCTTTACAGTCATTGCGGTTATTATAGGAAGAATGATTTTACACGAAAAGAGGAAATTTCTTCTTTTGGACTATGTAGCAATGTTATTTATATATATTTTCGTCGCACCCCTCTGGCTCGCAAAATCTCTTTGGAATGCTGTTCGCCTTAAAAAGGGATCGTGGCGATAAATTTATTTGTCTTTTAATTTATTTACCTTATGAATAAACGAATTCTTTTAAAACATCTCGTCATTTTCTCGCTCACACTTGCGATATTTTTTGCGGTATTTCGTTTTGTCTCTTTTGAAAATGCTATGAAGAGAAAAGAGATTTCATCACTTCAAGAAAATGTCCTTATTGACCTTATGGCAAATGAAACACAGTTTGATCTTCTTAAGACAGCACCTTGTGATTCAATTATCGAAGGGTCGAGTCTTTCAAACAAGATGGATGAAATTGGACGTAAACTCACATTTGCAGAGAACCACGATGAAGATAATTCCGATGAACTCATTTCTCTTAAGAAATACTATTCACTCCTAGAGGTGAAAGATTACCTTCTCTCGCAAGAACTTGTAAAAAAATGTCCAAAATCAAATGTGCATTCTATCGTATATTTCTATAAGGAGGATTGTGAAGAGTGTGTAAAGCAGGGTTATGTTCTCTCAGAAATTAAGAAACGTTATCCGTGGGTGAGAATCTACTCTTTTGATTACGACCTTGATTTTCCTGTGATTAAGAGCTTTGGGGAAATTTACCATGTAGAGAAAGGTTCATTTCCGGTACTTATTTTTAATGGAAAAAAATACCAAGGGTTTATCTCTGTGGAAGAGATTGAAAGCACCATCCCTCAATTAAGGGAGGAAAAAGTTCAACACGATTTTCTTACTTACCTTCAGGAAAAGGGAATTGAGGATATAACACTCGAGGAAATTTCTTGCGAGAGAGATAAAAAGAACACGGGTGATTATGTGTGTAGGATAGAAGGAGAGGAAGAGGAGGTGTATATGCTTGATG
Source organism: Candidatus Parcubacteria bacterium (assembly GCA_027028225.1). Taxonomy (GTDB): domain Bacteria; phylum Patescibacteriota; class Minisyncoccia; order Phycocordibacterales; family UBA1006; genus UBA1006. Next base: position 412 of record JALVJP010000003.1, on the reverse strand, counting down.
GAGAAACATTTTCGCAGTTTAATGAAAATGGAGGTGGCAAAAAGGCGGTAGAAGAAAAAGACGAGTAAATATCGTCTTTTGAGCAAACGCTTTTAATGTGATGATGGTAGAAACGAAACGAAAACACGACGCGTGGTCGTGTTTTTTTGTGTGGATTTTTTTTGTTTATTCCGCATTTGATGCGGGGTCCAGTAACAATTCATTCCTACATCGTAGGAATTCCTCTCCCATGTCATTTTCAACTTACTACCTCGTCATTCCCAACTTGATTGGGAATCCAGGGGTAGTACCACATTGTGTGAGTAAGCAAACAATGTGCTTATTTTCTAGATTCCGCACCCTTCACACAGAGCCTGTATGAGGGGCAGGTCAAGTGCGGAATGACAGGCGGGCGAGTGTGTAGTTTACACAC
>JALVJP010000002.1 GCA_027028225.1 Candidatus Parcubacteria bacterium | reverse complement strand
ATTTAATAGGGTGCTCAATAAAGATCCTGTTGATGGGAGATATTTGTTTGGAAAATTTTTATGAAGTAGTTGTTTTTTTAATTTTTCTGTATAGTAAGAATATTATGGGATATCAACCGAAAGATAAGTCATTTGAATATTACATTTCTGTTGGCTTCGAATATGCTTCTGGGAGAAAGTTTACCGATAGTGAATTAATTTTACTAAGGAATATTTCTGATATAGATACTTCAATTATAAAGATAGATGATATTTTAGATAATGAGCAGGAGAGAAATGGGAGTAAGTGTATTTATCTTATCGATGGCGTAGAGAATACAATTATCAATGCAAGACTAGATGAAATTAATGGACTTAGTGCTTTGATAAGTTTAATTGAAATACGTAAGCTTTCTCCAATTTTTGGATATAAAATCTTAAAAATATTTAACGATAATTATATACGTGGAATTTATGAGGGACAAAAGATAGATAAAGAACTAGAAAAAAGTAGTTTTATAACAAAAGAAACACTTGATAAGTATTTTCTAATGGTGAAAAAATTTACTGGTGGGCACATACGATACGGTCTCGAAATTGGTCAATTGCTTGCAGGTAAGGACCCAGACGAAAAGATAAGTCTTATAGGAGAACTACTTGGGATTAATAGGCAGATTGTGGACGATTTTCAAGATTATTTCACTTCACACCACTATCCATTTGGAGATATCAAGAGAAGTACAAAAAGATTACCAGAGATACTTTTTATACTTAATGGTGGTAATAGAGATGTGGTACTTGATGCAATTGAAAAGAAAGATTTTCAAAAGGCTGTTGATACAGTTCTTAATAAAAAAGTTAGAAATCAATTGTATACCTATTGTAAGGAAAACCTCGCGAGATGTAGAGAAACAAAAACAGATTTTGAATATCAAAAAATTTTTATAGATTGTGATTTGATTTTAACCAAAAAAGTATTCGAGCTACACACTTAGCTTATTTGCAATTGATAGTTTTATGAGAGAGGATTTTGAAAACAAAAAAATAAATGAAAATGCAAAATTTAAAGAAGAGTTGAAAAAACTTATAGGTTCAGACGAGTATTTTTATAATGCATTTTTGGAATATGACCAGAAACTTAATTGGAATTATGAAGATGAGACCCTTGTCACAAATAAAATTAAAAATCTTCTAGAGGGAATAGATGAAAGTCTCGAATCAGAAAAGTTTCGAGAAGAAAAATATCATACCCTATGGCTATGGTATCACCACGCATCTCAATATGCTTTCTTTGAAAAAGGAGATAGAGAGAAAGCGAGAGAGTTTATAAAAGAAGCACTTAAATACCATGAGCCTCTCAATCACCCGAACCAAATGACAGAATTTCTATCATATATCTATGAAGGGAATTTTTCCCAAGCAAAGAACCATCTCTCAAAAATGTCTGGGGTTGAGTTAGAGAGCGCAAAAGCTATACTTAACGGAATAGAAAAGTATGAAAAAAGAAATTAAAAAACAGAACTATTTCACAAAGCCGAAAGATTACCTTGTGGCGATTCTTGGTATTGTTGGGATTCTCTATATGCTCAATTTTGGTTTTGGAGTTATGGAATTCTTGCCGGACAACCTTCCTTTCGTAGGGAATGTGGATGAAGTATTCGCGCTATTTCTCGTCTATTCATCTGCGGAATACTTTGGGATTAAAATGAAGTCTCTTTTTAAAAGGGATTAGCTAATCTATTTGAGATAAAAATAAAACCTGCATAGTGCAGGTTTTTAAATATTGAGACCCTGTCATCTCATTGTAGAGACGATAGAGAAGAACTTCTTTTTCTTTTAACTAGAGTAATTTTTCTCTGGTTAAGAATTTCCTCTAGTTTTTTTATCCCAAGTTCTTCTTGCGAGAAGAAATTGTAGATATCATGAATCTTTATGTTGATTATTGAACCAACATTTTGGGAGTCTATAATGTGAATTACATCATCGTTCCTTGTATAGTATACAAGGAACATACCACCTTTCTTTTTTATGGAAATAATTTTTCCATCTTTATCAAGTATATAGGCGGTATTTTCATACTGAACCCTCTTTTCGTTTTTTGGGCTCAATACAACAACCTCTTTCTCTTTTGGAGAAGGGGTTATCCTGAAGAAATTTTTTCCGTTTTTATAAACGAAAATTTCTTCATTATTTTTTGCGGATGCAATCTTTTTGTTCGATGTACATCCAGACATGGCAATAAGGATTATTGCCATAAAGATAATAATTTTTTTCATAATATTTATTTTTTGGTTTCTGACTAAAAGATTAACATAATAATATAGTTTGTCAAACAACCTGCTTTCATCGCTTTTAAAAACAGAGAAATTCTCTACAATAAGGGGATATGAAACATTACGACGCACAGGAAATTGAAAAGAAGTGGCAGGAATATTGGAAGAAGCACAATATTTACCGCACAGAGGATAAAGTGGATGGAAAGGAAAACTTTTATACTCTCTCTGAGTTTGCGTATCCATCTGGAAATCTCCACGTGGGACACTGGTATGCATTTGCAGTGCCGGATATTTATGCGCGCTTCAAGCGAATGAGTGGATACAACGTGCTCTATCCGATGGGCTTTGATGCTTTTGGGCTTCCTGCTGAAAATGCTGCGATTAAACGTGGGCTCAATCCGAAGGATTGGACTTACAAGAACATCGAGTATATGCGGAAACAGCTCGATTCAATGGGGGCGAGCTTCGATTGGGAGCGGATGATTATCACCGCAGATCCTGAATACTACAAGTGGACGCAGTGGATGTTTATTCAATTCTACAAGCATGGAATTATTACGCGTGTGAATACGAAGGCAAACTGGTGTGATTCCTGCAAAACCGTGCTTGCAAATGAGCAGGTTGTTGCGGGAAAGTGTGAGCGTTGTGATTCTGATGTGGTTCAAAAAGATATGACACAATGGGCGTTTAAGATTACCGATTTTGCTGATGAACTTATTGATGATTTAGACACGCTTGATTGGGATGAATCTATTAAACAAGCACAACGAGAATGGATTGGGCGAAAAGAGGGAAGTGAAATTTCCTTTCCTGTTGTTGTTAATGGTAAGGATAAGGAACCGGTTAAAATCCTCATTGCTACGAACAACAAGAGTAAAAAAGCTCGTGTGCAGAAACTTCTTGAAAAAAATAATATAGTTGTAGATTTAGTATCTCCGTCAGAACTTGGTATTGAAAATATTGATGTTGCTGAAGACGGAACGCTTGAAGAAAATGCTATTGCAAAAGCACAGGCATATAGCGAACACACAGATTTACCTATTCTTGCGAATGATACTTCGCTTGTTATTGATGGTGTTGAGCTTGATCCTGTACGCGTAAAACGAAATGCGCTTGGTGATAGTGATGAAAAAGATTTGAGCCAAGAGGAAATTGCTCAAAAAATTCTTGATTTCTATATTGATATTATCAAAGAAAAAGGAGGAAAAGTTAATGGATATTGGTATGAAAAATGGGCATTAGTAATGCCGGATGGAACGACACATATAAGTGAAGCAAAGAGGAATATTGTGCTGACCGATGAAATTCACGGAGAAGTTGACCTTTACTTTCCACTTCGTTCTCTTTATTATTCTCAGGACACAGGAAAATACCACCACGAAGCAACAGAAGAAGATTATCTTCTTGAAATGCAACCCGTTGTATCTGCACTTAAGCAGCTATTAAATTTTGTAAGAGATGGAGAAGAGAAGGAAATAAAAGTATTCACTACGCGAGCAGATACTTTATTTGGTGTTACGTATGTTGTGCTTGCCCCCGAGCACCCGCTTGTGGAAAAGCTTAAAGATCGTATTGAAAACTGGGACGAGGTAGAAGCATACCTCAAAGAAGTTGAGAAAAAATCCGATCTCGAACGACAGCAGGATAAAACGAAAACAGGTGTTCCACTCAAAGGAGTTACTGCAATAAATCCAGCAAATAGGGAAGAGGTTCCGGTATGGATTGCTGATTATGTACTTCCTCATTTTGGAACAGGGGCAGTGATGGCGGTGCCGGCACACGATGAGCGCGATGCAGAGTTCGCAATCAAGTATGATCTTCCGTTTCGTTTCGTTGTGCTTCCTTCTGCAGGTGAAGTAGGAAACTCTCGTCCACTCGTCACGAGCGGTGAGAATGAATTTATTCTCAAAGCAGGAGAAGGGAAGAAAGGGCAAGAAAAAATTAATGCAGAGTGGAATGCAATGTATGATCTTCTCAATGAAGTGCACGAACAGGGAGGAGTGCTCCCTAAAGGAAAGCGGTTCTCTTGTGCGTTTGAAGGGAAGCTTATTAACTCCGGAGCATACTCTCGTATGACCTCGCAAGAGGCGCGTGATGCACTCACAGAAGCACTTGGAGGAAAGAAGGTGAAAACCTATCGTCTTCGCGATTGGGCTATTTCACGACAACGCTACTGGGGAACACCGATTCCGATGGTATATGATCCAGAAGGGAACCCTCACCCAGTTCCTGAAGAGCACCTCCCTTGGACACTCCCAGAAGATGTAGACCACACCCCCGATGGAACCGCACCACTCGCGCGTTCTGAAGAATTAAAGAAGCGAACAGAGGAGCTCTTTGGAGAAGGCTGGACTCCAGAGATTGATACAATGGATACCTTCGTCGACTCTTCGTGGTATTTCTACCGCTACCTCGACCCGCACAATGATGAGGTATTTGCAGGGCTTGAAAAACGGAGATTGTGGATGCCGATTGACCTCTACTTTGGAGGAGCAGAGCATACGACGATGCACCTCCTCTACTCTCGTTTTTGGGTGAAAGCACTTCACAAGATTGGAATTGTTGAGGAGAAAGAACCTTATAAGCAACGCCTCAATCGAGGGCTTATCCTTGGTCCTGATGGTGCAAAGATGTCAAAATCAAAAGGGAATGTCATCAATCCTGATGAGGTTGTTGCACAAGTGGGAGCTGATACCGTGCGTATGTATCTCGCATTCATTGGACCGTTCAATGAGCCAGGAAATTACCCATGGGATCCGAATGGGGTTGTAGGGGTGCGTCGTTTCATTGAGCGTGTGTATGGCCTTGGAGATAACCTTAAAGAAGAATCTCCAGAGGAACTTGTAAAACTCACTCACAAGACGATAAAGAAAGTGACAGAAGATGTAGAGCGATTGAAGTTGAATACCGCGATCTCCTCTATGATGACGCTTGTGAATACGATGGAGAAGCAGGGGGTAGGGAAGACAGAGTACGAACTCCTTGTAAAAATGTTTTCCGCATTTGCTCCTCATATAGGAGAGGAAATTTGGCAGGAAGTATTAGGAAACGAGGGAAGTATTCACCTCAGCGATTGGCCAAAGTATGACGAAGCAATGATGCAGGAGAGTGAACTCACACTCCCTGTGCAGGTGAACGGAAAAGTTCGCGCACAGCTCACCATTTCTGCTGATGCAACAGAGGAAGAGGTGAAGAATCTCGTGAGAGAACTCCCAGAACTGCAAAAGTGGATTGAGGGAAAAGACATCAAGAAGCTCATCTATGTGAAGGGAAAGATTGTAAATGTAGTTGTGTAGGTAAAAAGAAAACACCTTTTGAGGTGTTTTTTTAATCACAAACCAATCTCTTAAGGAGGTTTTTTGCGATATAGATGGGCCAGAATATGGCTAGTTTTACCTTTCCTTGTAGGTCTTCGTCTGTCAAAAAAGACAATGTTACAACGAAATATATTCCTGCAAGGATGGTGATGATTGTTTCTAACATGGTATTTTATTTTTTGGTTCCATATAAAACATAGCAAAGAGAGAGAGAGTTGTCAATAGCTGATAGCGATTTATCCACATTGGTATTATTAGTCACGCAGAGGATACTTGCAAAAGTGATACCTCCCTATATTCCCGTTGGAGCCTGTGCCCGCGTAGGCGGGCATGGAAATAACAGCGGAGCGAGGATTTTATTATCCTCGCTCCGCTTTTAGACAAAGCACTTTGTGCTTTGTCATTCCCAACTTGATTGGGAATCCAGTAAATGAACCGTTACTGCAAACAAACTACTTTGTGTTATATCAAACCACCCACTTCATCCAAACCACTTTGTCGGTGACACCACTTTTGCCATTTATTTCGGTATGAAATCTAAAGTGAATGTGCATTTACTTCCACTAATTATCTTACATGAAAGAGTAAAAGTGGTGTCACTCCAGTGAGTATTACCTCTCATGCTAACAAAACAAACATCGTGCTTATTTTCTAGATTCCGGATCAAGCCTGGAATGACAAGAGGAGAGATTCTTGACCGATCACATAATAACAAGAGGAGGGTGAGTGCATAGCACTCACCCGCCTCTTGTTATCCTCTAAACCCCCAGCTTTAGCTGGGGTGTACATTTGAAGGCAAGGCCGTAGCGAAGCGTGACCGAGAGGTCACGTTTCGCAATGAGAT
>JALVJP010000001.1 GCA_027028225.1 Candidatus Parcubacteria bacterium | reverse complement strand
CTATTATCCTATTGCGAAACGTGACCTCTCGGTCACGCTTCGCTACGGCCTTGCCTTCAAATGTACACCCCAGCTGAAGCTGGGGGTTTAGAGGATTAATGAGAAAACAGCCTCTTAGGAAGCTGTTTTTTCATCAAAAATTTCCTTAAGTGCAAGGCGTTTAATAATTTCCTTAATGACAGATTCATGAGTTGTAACGAGAAGCGTATGTTCATCGAGAAATGTGTAGATAAGTACAATATCTCCCTTCTTAAACTCATCTGCGTATACACTATCTCCAAGAAGTCCATTTGGTCCTAGTTTTCCTTCAAGTTTTCCCATTCCAATAAGCTTATCCCCTTTCAATTCAAATCCAGAACCGAAATATCCTTTTTCTTCTATTTCATTATTCATCAACTCTATCGTATCCTGATCTACTTTCAAATCACTAGGAAAGCCTTCTGGGGGGAGATTATGTGCTTTCTGATAATCTTTTAACGATTGAATTGCCCTATTTATAAGTTCCTCGTTAGAAGAGCTAAGATTTTCATCAAGGATAGAGAGGTTATGATCTTTCTGGAACTCTTTAAGCACTGCAAGCGTCTCTTCATCAAAGTTTCCATCCACATGGCTTATATGGTATCCCTGCGCAACGAGAAACAATTTAAGCGATTCAACATTATCAACTCGTATATAGTCACTCGCAGTGATAGGGAGATTATGATTCGCTTGATAGATCTGAAGAGCATAGAGTGTATTCCAATCAAAGTATCCATTAATGTGATCAACAGGAGCTCCATCTGCATAGAGAAGAATTTGAATACTTTGTACATCTTCATTATACGATCCTATAGTTAAATGATCGGATTCGATAATATTATCGATTGAAGCAATTTGCGAACCACCATAAGGAACAATTTCACTTACCATTGCTTGGGCAACAGATTGTATAAGATTTGCTGTCTGCTGATCAATAAGTCCTGTTTGAGTGATCCCATTCGCAGCTTGAAAATTCTGAATTGATTGTTGTGTGAGTAAATCAATTTGCCCCTCTGTCGGATCTCCACTCAAAAGTCCTGCTTGACTGAGAAAATGTTGAGTTGTGATAATCGAAGAGGTATCATCATAAATACATCCACCCCCACTTCTCTGAGAACATCCACTAGGAACAAAACTCTCGTTTATTTCAGTAATGATGGATTCAGTTGTCCCTCCTCCAAATCCATCCCCGGCGGTTTCTTCAGTGCGACTATCTATAACCCCTCCCCCATCATGAATAGAACAAATATAATAGGGATCATCCGAGTATATCCCTATTGGATCCTCTACAGGGGGGACACTATAATCAGGATACTTGGTGCACTTATTTTCAGGATTATTATAATCGAAAATAGTTGGATAGATAATTTCTACTCCATAACGATCATAACATTCAAATATCGCAGGATAACAGAATAACAATGCTCCATTTGTATTTTCTCTAATAATTCTATCATTTCCAAGGGTAGTAGAACAAGAGTAACCGTCTTGCCCTTGTTTATCAGCTCCATACTCTTTTGAATAATCAACTTTCTTTGTGCAGAAGAGTGATGGATCATTCGATGGAGGGACTTGTTCTCCACGTGAATTGTAACATTCCTTATTCACTCTATAACAAACGACATCTCCTCCTGCATAGGCAATCCGGGTAGAGAACGGAAGCAATGAACGGAGGAGAGAGAGAGTTTTTTCTTTAAGGGATGGAGATTCCTCTCTCTTAGGAGGAGCTAACTCATCCACATCACCACTCTTATCAACTTCACGAGGAAGAAAACGCGCAACCCTTGCATTCTTATTTTGAATAATATCATCTTGGAACCCTGGTTCGAGAAGACTTCTATCAAAAGCCTTATCTGGGAGATCAAGCATCGCTCCAAAATCATCAATCATATGGGGTTCCCATTCCCTCATTGCGTTAAATGCTTGGTCGTATGATTTAACCCTAAAGACAATAAATGCATGATTTCCCTCATTATTATAGACTCCATGCATAAAACGAGTTTCTACTGAATTCAAAAAATCTTGTGGTGCTTTTACCTCGAGTCTCTGGAACACATCTTGAACTCCGAGTCTTCGTGTACTTCCAATATCGTTTCTATCCACATAGTAAATTTGATGAACTTTTTCTTGTGGTATTTCTTTTTTTACCAATGTCTGGATCGCTTGTTTTGCTTCCTCCTTCGTGAGAACAAACAAATTCACTCCTGTATTTTTTTCGCTTCGAACGAGTGAGTTCACTGTCTTTTCCTGAATATAACGAACTTTCTTCTTTTTAAAGAGGAGGGCAGAGAGGAGGATAATCCCAGCAATGAGTATAATTGTCCCAAGAATATAGAGAATATTTCTCTTTGAATGTGGAGATAGAATAATACGCTCTTTCTCTTCACGCCGTGATTTCTCTAAAAGTCCTGACATCGTTTTAGGGTCATTTGCACCCATTGCATGAGAAAGATCAGTATAGTAAGTATGTTCTATCCCAATAGTATTCGTATGTTCTTGAATTTCTTTTTTTATTTTTTCTATTTCCTTCTGCCGAACACTCTCATCTTCTTTCTGAAATACTTCTTTTTTTTCTTGTGGTGCTCCGTCTTTCTCTTCTAAAGAAGGGGAGATACTCATCTTCTCTTCTATTGAAGAGAGCGCTGCTTTTTGAGCGGCAGAAAGACCATCCTCTTGAGAGGGATCACTTGAGGAAGAATGAGTATTTTCATCCATCTTTTTGAGAAGGTCTTCTATCTCCCTCTGTAACGAATCAAGATCATCATCTTCCTGTAGGTTCTGTTCATCTCCATATTCAATTTCATCCACTTCCCCTTTGAAAGGAGTATCAGATACCGTCTCTCCGGAGACAGCTTCCCCAAAAGGAATATCATGTCCTTGAGAATTATCGTGACTCGCAAGGAGAGAATCATCCGCCTTTCCCTGATTAGTATAAGGAATACTTGCATTCCTCTTTATGGTATTTCGTGAGTTATTCCCTACACCGATGAGTGAATTTGTCGTGTTGTCGTTCGTCATGACAAGAATAGTATATCCTGCTCAAAACAATGAGTCAAAAGAAAAAATGAGATCTCTCTCATTTTTTCAACCCAAGCGTTGTAATAAGACTTCGGTATGCATCAAAATTTTTGTTCTTAAAATCTCGGAGAAGCTTCCTCCTCCTGTCGACCATCTTAATAAGCCCTCTTCGGGAATGAATATCTTTTTTATGCGTTTTAAGATGTTCGGTGAGTTCCTTGATTCGTTCGGTGAGAAGTGCTATCTGCACCTGAGGAGAACCAGTGTCGGAATCATGAGTTTGAACACCCTTGATAACGTCTTGCTTCTTCTTTGAAGTTAACATAGTGTTGGAAAATGTAACATAAGGAGAGAAAAATGCAAATTTACTCCCCTTCTACATCATAGAGACGATAACTCCAAAGCGTCTCCGAGCCCTTATCAATGAAGTAGAGGTAGTGTGATTTTGGATCAATTCCAACTTTCCACGCATCGAGATTCTTTCCATACTCAACAGGAATATCAGACACAAGTGTCTCTTCTGTTGTATTTCCGTCAATCTTCCAAAGTTGATCTGAAAAAAGCTCTAATCCCTGATACCATCTATCTGGATACTCTCCGTCTTTCTCTAAGTTATTAGGAACGAAACAGTAGAGCATTGCACTGTCGCTTGTCCATGTACACTTTTCCGGAAGGGTGTGGACTTCTGTAAGGATAATTTTTTTCTCTTCATCATTGAAATAAATGTAGTTTCTTGATTTCTTATCGTCGACGAGGTGGATGAAAACCTTTTTATTATCAGGACTTGCGAGTGTTGTAAGTCCATGTGCCTGAGGCAGTGTCTTGTGATACTTCCCCGTATTCGGATTGAGTCCGTAAGTATAAGAATCTGTAAAGTGAGAAGCTTTTGTAGTGAGTTGGATGTTTTGACTACTATTCCATTGAGATAACCATTCTCTAAACGGAGAATTAAAGACAATCTTCTCCTCTCCTGTCTCAAAATCTCTCACCTTTCCAATCGAACCAGTCTTTGTTTCCCCTAAGGTAAATAGTTCTCTACTGTCAGGGGAAATAGCGAGTGATCCAATTCCTTTTGGGAGAAAGAATCCTTCTACACTATATTGTGTTTTTTCGTCTTTTAATCTCTCTTCTGCCTTCTTCTGCTCCATCTCATTGCAAATTTCCTCCATTTTATCCTTCGTCTTTCCTCCAATTTTTCCATCAATATCTAAGTTATAGATTGCTTGAAAGTTCTTTATCGCACTTACTGTTTCAGGAACAACCATATTTCCCTCGTTTCCGGGAGAATTGATTCCAGAGAGAGAAATACGTGTTCTTGGGTCTTCGTTCAAAAACCTATGGAGATCCATCACCTCATCACCCTCGTCCCCAAGTTCTACATTTTTAAAGGTATATGGACATGGCTGAACATCTGGTTGCTTCTTTAGAATTCTCCCAAGATATGTTTCTGGAATTTTCTCAAATGTGTTCCAATACTGGAATACTACATGATTTCCATCTGGTGAAAAAAATGCGTATTCTACATTTGGAATAAACTCTTCCGCGAGAAGTTCCTTTTTTATCTCATAAGGATCGAGTTTCGACTCAAAGATATTTCCTTTTTCTATATCACTATAACGAACAATGTCTTCTTCTATTTGAATCTCCCGAACGAGTTCTTGTTTCTCCCCTTGTGCATTTACAATAATATCTTTCACTATTTCTGGATGCTCACGCTGAAATCCAACCGATCCTCCCGTAGGAAAATCAGTAATCTGACGAAGACGCGGTGCAGGTGTTCTCTTCTTCTCTACCGCCTGTTCCTCTACTGTCTTAGTCTCTTCCTCACTACTTATACGCTTCTGTTCTGGTGATGAAACAACTTCCCCAAAAGGGAGTAAATTTTGTAGTTGCTCTTTCACGACCTGATTTTTTTTCCCTCGAAAAAAGAAAAACCATATCAATATAATAAGGACTATGAAAACAGAGAGTATAATAATTTTTTTTCTCTTTTTATTTTTTTTCTCATCTTGATACATATCCTATCTATAAGTTATGATTTCTCCCCGGAAAAGAGAAGCACAGTATGTTCTTCTGCCGGACTCTGAAGAATACGATCAATACTTTCAAGTTTCAGTCCGACATCAACCTCTCCTGCTTTTCTATCAGTCGTAATCGCAAGTTCGCTTTGTTTCCCAAAATCTTGAGGTTCTTGCTCTTTCCCATTGATAAACCAATCCACAAACAAGTCAATGAAGTTCGGTTTCACTGTCGACATATTGAGTGGATGGAAAGAGAGGTGAATGGAATCACCGTTTACATTACGAAATGTATTAAGCGCACGATTTACAAGTATCCTCCCATTACCATCAATCTCATAGAAGAGAATCTTCGGACTGAAATCTTTCACATGAATTCCTATTTTATTCTCTGCAAATGAATTCTCTCTCCTGTCATTCATCCGAACACTTATAATTTCATTATAGACAAGCGGATCAGTTTCGAAAAGATAAGAACTCTTTCCAAAACCAGATGCACTCAATACTCTTTTCCCATTTCGTGTCCAATAGTATACAAGATTAAAAGAATCCTTTGGCTCTATAACCTGTGTTTCTGGGATTGCAACAACTTTTACTTTTGCTTGGTAGAGAGGGAGCGTTTTTCCTCGATAAAAAGGCGGAGCATACGCATCCTGTGCCTCCCAAAGGAGATCTACTTCTGCAGGGGAAAAACGATACTCCTTTTTGAAAACTCTTCCGTCGATTTCAATATTCGCCTGAACATGTGTTACTTCTCCAGAATTCCCAGTTGTAAAACTAAGATCACGCTCTCCATATCCTTCCTTCACTTTGTTTCCGTTGAGATACCATGCAATATAATAATTATTAAGGTTAAATACATAACTCTTAAGATGGAGTTTTACCTCTTCGTGTGGTCCCGGTATTTCAGGATATATCTCCGTAATGATATCTGCTTCTGAATAGAGTTGAAAATTAGTTTCTTGTGCAAAAGAAGAAAAAGGAGAAAACACGGAGAAAAACAGAAAACTTAATCCGAAAATGAGAGAATATTTTTTTATGCGAAAATGATAATTCATATGAAGATAACTCTATAAGAAAGTATACCTTAGTTTTTAAGAAAAAACAGAAAATTTCTACTCATTACTATCATCAAAATCAAGAATATCGAGTGACCACGCAAGATCAGATATTTTTTTTCGTCTATCTTCAGGAAGTTCTCCGGGATTTTGAATTCTCGCCTTCTTTCTCTCCGAATTTACTTTTTTTACTTCTCTCCTCCTCCAGAGATAAAATTTTTCACTCATCGCATACACAAACGCTGCCTCTAACATATCGATAAACTCCCTCCCGTTTGGTTTATAAAATACAAGCGCGATAGAGAGTGCAGCTACAGGTACACCTAGCAGGAGAACAAAAATTCCCGGGAGTGCTTGATAGATAGCATAAATCATAAATCCCCCTCCTACAAGGTAGAGTG